>PLNQ01000151.1 GCA_003141815.1 Acidimicrobiaceae bacterium
GGAGCGGCCACCATGATCAACATGAGGTGCTGGACCATGTGATCGCTTTGGTACGCGTCGTCGTAGACACCGATAAATGATTCGGTGGCGAGAAAAGTGACGACGAGACCGAACGTGAAGCACACCGAGCGCACGACGGGCCAGTCCTTGGTGCGTCGTGCGCCCAAGGCGTAGACCAGACCCGCGACCGCCATGAGTGCCAGGGGTACCACGCCGAAGTTCCACACGCCGAGATGGTGCCAAGAAAACGGCTGATTCATCTCGGGAGGCACTCGTCCACTCTACGGCGCGGGTGGTTTGCGCGACCGGCTCGTTCGGATGGCCCCGCGCGCAACAAGTATTTTCGCGAGGGGCAGTTTCTTTGCACTTGGCGCCCAAAAAAGAGACGACTGAATCGTGTCGGGAGAGTGGGACACAAAATCCTCTGAGAAGAAGAACATAGATTTTGTTCGCTTTCACGACGGACCTTGGCGAGCAGTGGCAAAATGGATCGCGTTATTAAGAAATGGTTCCGCACGCGTCATCAGTCGCTGGTTTGAAGGCGGGGAAAGCCATTCACCTCAATGATTCATTCGAACACTTGATCTCAATATCTTGCGATCAACGTGGCAAATCGTTGGTTGGAATCGTGCGCCGCAACGCCTCTGAGCGTTAAAGGTTGAGGCGGCGCCGGTTCGAACCGGATGCTCCTGTCGTAACTTGGAAATTACGCCAGCATGACGTTGAAGCGCGGCGGATTTCCCTGTACTCAAATGTTCGTCGCTCCGGTTGTCTCGGGTCGCACGGACGTGCTGTATCTAGAGTGAGGGATACGGCTTCACCAAGAGCGTAAGACCAAGGCGTATCGATGGTTTCGAGTAGTTGTCTCCAAAGCAATGGTTCCTTGGGGTCGTAAGATCATATGAACTCTGGGGCGCCGCCAACATTAAGTTCAGCGACCGCACACCGAAGAGGTTGAGTTCACCGTCGAAACTAGAGCCTCGCTCGACTCACGAGGTTTATCGATTTGCGAGCGAATGCTAAACGTGACGACCAAAGTACGCCGCGAGCCGGTCGGCTTCGCTGGCACCAACACCCGGCGCGCGTTCTGGCGCAAACGGCGAACCCGAGGCGGATCGCACAATGGGCGAGATGGCAACTTTTTCGGCGACGAGTAGTTTTACCGCTAGGTCGGGCGCAAGATCAGTACTCTGGCCGGTCGCTCGGGCGAGATCCCACCCGTGGACGAAGGTGTCCGTCGCGGCAATTCGGACGAGCGACGACCCCGTCGTCTCAGTCGAGGACAGAGTAAATGTCTCGATCATCACCCCTTCGTTTCCGAACGCCTCCACGCAGAGACGGGCACCAATGTCGAAGATCGACAGGAAATTCCCCAGCGAAAAGTCTGAAGAATCATAGATACGTTCTTCGCCGGCCAAGACACCCAGGAAGAAGAACTGGTCCCCAACGACGTGATTGATGAGCTGGCCGACGTTCCACTTAGCGCACGGTGTTGGATCGCGCAGCTGCTCTGGCACGACGCCCACGAGCACGCTTCGAGTTGAGGTGATCGCTAACTCCAGCAAGTCGGTCGACATGGGTTGGTTCCTCTGAGGATGACCTTAGCCCTCGAGTGAACACTCCTCTTTCGGGAGAACGCCAGAATCAGTCGCTCGAGGGACCGTGTGATTGACGAGGCTGGCGTGGGCGTCAGTGGGGGCGAGGAGCAACACGTCATCGGAGTCCAGCATCATTGCGTTGGCGGCCCCGCGGTTCGTCTTCCACACCGGGGCGCCGTAAAATCTTTCGAGACTCGCGTGGCGGCTGGTCATGTTCGCAAACGCGCGCACCCCCACGAAAACGTCGGGCCGATTGACGTCGTGGAACTGATCGACGACGTTCATGCCAGCGGTCTCCTGCGTTTCGAGGAGTTCACGCTCGAAGAGTTCGGTGAACGAAGCGCAAGTCCCGGGTGCCAGCGTGTACTCGCGAAGTTCGTACACCGCGAACGGCGAAGCCACCATGCGCTCACCCTACGACCCGTCCGAAGCTTCGTTGTTCGGTGTTATCGCCGACGGAGGGACGGGCCATGCTCTCTACAAAACCCGGGGGCGAATCACATCGACCCAACTGCCGTCGCGAAGACTGATCTCCTGAAAGGGCTTGAGCACTACCTTGGTCGAGAGTTCCTGGGCGCGTCCGTAGGAACTGGTGTCAAACGTCACTCGCCACCTCGGAGACGACACCTCCAGCGCGTTCGGCGCGAGACCGGGGCCACGCCGGCTGTCTGCGATCGAACTTCGACAACGTCCGAGTTGCCACCAACCACGTAAGTACGTGCCCGTGCACGTCGCTCGAACGAAATAGTGGCATTGACTCTCACGTCGAGGTCTTCGCTATCGGCGTCGCCCCTCGAGTCGAATAGTCCAACGCTCGACGGAGTCGACGCGCAGCATCGTCTCGCTCCAGGGATCACGCGCGAAAGTGGCGCGAACGACTTTCTCGGATTGCGCGTCGACGATGAGCACCACTCGAGTCTCGTCCGACAGTGGTCCGCCAAGGAAAACGAATCCTTCGTCAACGAGCTCGTCCATGAACGCAGCGTGGTCGGACCAGTCCAACTGTTCTTCCATTGGTCGCGCTGCCTCCCAGAGAGGGCCAGAGCGGAGCATGACGACAAGGAACATGGTCATTGTCAAAATCTAATCTGTCGTCTAACTTTCCACTTTGACGAACTAGTTCTTCCACCTTACGACGACCCTGTCACAGGCATTGGCGGGCTGGGTCTCTCGAACTATTCGCCGATCTCTTCGTCGTCGGTGTCATGGTCACTCGATTGGCGTTTTGGCTCTTAGGTTGCGTTTCTCAAATTTATGCTGGGCATGTTTATTCGATCGGTGAATGGCCTGACTGAGTTCCGGCGTACGACGCCGAGAGTCGACGTGGCTCATCAATGGCCGACGACGCAGTGCGTGCACGTCGACAGTGTGCAGTGGTCACGTTCTCGCCGGTCTTGATCGTGTCCCTCAATGCGCGGATAGTGAAGTCGACGAGCGAGGCCATCGCCGGTGTTCGTAAGTGTGAGATGGCAGCAAGGGGTGAAGGGATGAGTCCGCCAGCGAGTGGGTGCGCCGGGCTGTGCGTTGACGAAAACTCGTCTAGACCGCTGAGTTTTCTCTCTGGTCACGGTCGCTACGTGGGTACTCGCCACACGACAGGCCAACCCCTCCGCGCGAGGGCGTGCGCCGTACCACGAGGGTCGCTGGTTGCAGTGATGCAGGATAAAATTCATCCGCTCGACGAGAGCTTCTTCGAGCGCATCGGTGCGCCAATGAGCAAAATCGCATTTCTCGCCCATCGCGTTGGCCATGCGCTCGCGGTACACCACGCCCGGGGCTTCGAGGATTCTCCTCGGCGTGCCACGCTCCGCGACACTCGAGTCCGGCTCGCGGGTTGCGACAGAGTGCGCCCCGCGAGCCGATGATGTGGAGGGTCACTTCAACGCGCCGAGGTCAAGATGCTGACTTCGGAGCAAGTGCCCGCTGGCGTCGCAGTACGCATCGCTGCGGGATTTTTCAGCAGGACTAGCGAGTTGCTGGCGCCTCGCTACCGGGTGATCGCCGGCGTGGTCAGAGCATGACGGGGAATGTTGCGGAGATCACGATCGCAACCAGAAAGATCAAGATCGCCAGGCCGAGCAGCCAGACCTGGATGATCAGTGACGCAAAACGCGTGCAGATGGCGCCAAAAAAGAGCGCCATGGCGAAGAGTACGGTCAAGAGCACGTAGTTATCCGACCGCTGGTTTGCCGTCGTCGCCGCGCGAAATTGCTGCGCCGCGAGTGCCTGAAGTTCACCCGCACGGTGATTCTCGACCGACTGGTAGATGGGCATGGCAAATGGCGTTGGTGGCACGGACGGATTCGTGAGCGGGGAGGTGGCCTCCCAGGCTCGAAACGCCACCTTGAACTCACCGCGAAAGCGCGTGGCCAAGAGGTTGGCCAAGTGGGTCTGACCCTGGTCGGAGGCGGTCAACCACTCGGTGAAGACCGAGACGTCGGCCAGGCTCTGTTGCCCTGCGCGCGTCGAGGCCGCACCGACTCGGTCCGGCTGGTCGCGGCTTGACTGAAACCGATGGCCTGGACGCCCGTCCACTTGGTGCTTTGAAAGGTGCTCCACGCGGTGAAGACCGTCGCCGTCGACAACAGCACCGCTGCAACTATCTCCACTTGAATTTTACGACGGCGATGAAGAGCGAGGCTGGCCGGGACGTCCGGTAGGGCCACCGCGGGATTGATCGAAGTGGNNGACGTCCGGTACGGCCACCGCGGAATTGATCGAAGAGGTCATCGTTGAGCCCACATCAGTCGACTCACGGTCACAAACAATCTTGGCACGTAGCGGGACAACAACGTGGTGGTAAGTCGATCCTTGAGCATCCGGTCAATGGGTGCGCGAGAACTTACGCGGTCCGCTCCTCGTGCGCCGACGCGACGGAAGTCTTGTCCTCGCTTCTTGGGTAGAAGAACTGAGTGGCGAGGGCCGCGACGACACCTCCCACGAGAGGTGCCACAACGAATACCCAGAGTTGGCTGAGCGCGGTGCCGCCGACGAAGAGCGCTGGTTCGATGCTGCGGGCCGGGTTCGCCGAGGTCCCGTCGATCGGAATTCCGATGAGGTGGACGAGGGCGAGGACGAACCCGATGACCAGCCCCGCGACCGTCGCGTTGCTCGCTCGCCTGGTCACGGCGAGAATCACGAAGACGAACAGAAAAGTGAGGACGACCTCGGCGATGAACGCTCCGGCGGCGTTGACGCCGATCATTGAGGACTTTCCGAAGCCGTCCGCTCCGAGGCTCATGCTCTTGTGATAACTCGACGAAAGATGGAAGACGCCGTAGAGGCCGGCCGCGCCGACAATGCCCCCGATGATCTGGGCTACCCAGTAGCCGATCGCGTCGGTCAACGAAATCCGGCGAGTCACCAAGAAGCCAATCGTGACCGCCGGGTTGACGTGGTAACCCGAGATCGGCCCGACGGCGTAGACGAGGACCAGAAGCACGAAGCCGAAGGCCAATGCCGTAGCCACTACTCCAGCAGATGTGCTCATCCCAGTGAGTTTGAATCCAAAGCTCAACGTGGCAGTGCCGACGGCGAAGAAGACGAGCAAGGCGCTGCCAAGCGCCTCCGCGAAGAGCATTCTCGATTTCAAGGCTTCTCCTATCCTCTGGCTCGCGCCGAACCATCACCGCACGTGCTTAACGAACTGCAGGCTCGATATCAGTGTTCGGGTCAACGCGATGAAAGTCGCCCTCGTTTCTCCATGGCGATTCAGGCAGTCAAGTCGGAAACGACGGGCGTTGACAGGCGAAGTAACTCACCGAGATAGATCACATCCAACACGACCCGACTAAATGACAAAATGAGCCGATTGAGGACGGAGTGCGATGAGAGGTCCCACTGGAATATCTCACTTCGCAGAGGGACAGTTTCACCCCGTAATCCACGCGACACTCAAGAAAGTCACGAGTACGAAGTTGAACGAAGTAGCTGTGACCACAACGAAGCAAGCAGGTTGCAAAAGATTGTGAACACGTTGTTACAACACTCTGCTAGCGATAGATGAGGAGGTAGGACGATGGGGGTGACAAGCAACGCTCAGCGATCTACTGAGGTGTTTCCGGAAGAGTCCCTAATGCTGCCTAGTCCAGGTTGCGGCCTTTCAATGGCTGGTGCGTGCAGTCAGTAATGACCGAGTTCGTCGTTGGCGGGGCAGCGCCCGCGATTATGCAGCATGCAGAAGCGGTGAGCTAATGAAGAAGATATGGGTTCGCAATACATCGCTCGCGCTGGCGTGCATGGCTCTGGGCGTCCCACTGATGGTCGAAGCTCCCGGCGCTGCGTCGTCGACGCCCGAGGCCACAACCACTGTTCCGTATCCGATGCTCGGCACGAATCTCACGACGGAGTACGTTGCTGCGGGAACGCAACCTTCGGACACGGTGATGGTGACTGATGACGTCAACGATGTTGTCGGCGCTGCGGTCACCATGTATATGTGGGGACCACTACAGGCGCCCGTAACAGGTGACTGTTCTGCTCTTTCCCTCGCGCAGTTCAATGCCAAGAGTCCAGGTCTCGGCACATACACCGACATGATCCTCAACTTGACCGGACTGTGGCTATCCGGCAACGGTTCCTATACTGCGCTCGGTCCTGTCGCGACCACTTCGGCCTGTTATGGCTGGACGTCGGTGGAGACCTTCCCTGAAGTTGACACAACTACGACTACATCGACAGTCCCTCCAACCACAACCACAACCACACCAACCCCCAAAATAACGACGATCACCTGCGTGCGCGGCAAGACCTCCAAGAGGGTAGCGGCAGTGAGCCCGGCCTGCCCCAGGGGTTACAAGAAGATTCGGATCGTCACCTGCGTGCGCGGAAAGATCACCAAGAAAGTGACGGGGGTGGGCCCGATATGCCCGAGGGGTTACAAGGTGAAGAAAACGAATCCCCCAATCACAACGACCAAAACAATTTCAACCCAGGTAGCGGGATTGGCTTCGTGTGGCGACTGTGGAGCAGCGGCATTAATTAATGCCGACCGAGCCAGTGTTGGACTTCCCCCCCTCATAGTGACCGAGAATGACCCTAGCGTCGAGTTAAGTGCCCTTCTTTTTGTCTCGTCAGCCGATGATCCAGGCAACGCCGCGTGGCGTATCAATCCAAATCTCACTGCGCGGCAGGCTGCTGCTCTGGCGGTCAGCGAATGGTGGGCTGAAGGGCCGGGACCGTTCGGTGAAGCGCATGGCCACTATGACAACATCGCAAATCCGAACGCCAGGTACCTAAGCGTTTCGGTCGCGTTCCAACCTGCGGGCACTCCCGCTGGTCCCGGTTGGGTCGTCAACGCGTCGTTCTAAGCTCGTCGGGCAGGCACTACCTGGTCTGTTGGCTGCCACGTTTCACGTCGAGTGAATCAGAGTCGACGTCGGTGGATCGTCGTCGGGGATTGGTCGGGAGCCATGGTGGGGGAGGAGTGCTTAATGCCCGCACTCGACGTAGCGCATCGTAGGCGGCTCGAGTACCCTCCAAAGCGACCTCGATGCGACCCACCCCGCTCACCAGCACCTCGCACTGTGCTCGAAGCTCGGCGATCTCTCCGTGTGCGGCCTCCAGTTCGGCCTTCAGTCGTTCCACCTCACCGTCGGCAACGTAGGACCGGCCTCTTCTGAACGGTTCATCCAGAATCTCAAGTCCGGCGTTGTTGAGAGCGGCCACGCTCACGAAGATGCGCTTATTTTGATCTTCCCGGGGCTCGGGTATCAATGCACCGGCCTCGATCAATCGCCGCAAGGTCCCGTGCGATTTGTGGCACGCTCGAGCAGCTTCACTGAGGGTTAGAAGTTTCGTATCCATTGATTAATCATACCAGAGCAATGTTTGCGTGTAAATGATGCTAATTCCTGTAATTAGATACTCTTCCAGGGGTCTCGGAGGAGAAATCTTGAGGTAATTGGAAATTTCTCGTCCGTATGAGTATACATATGCTACTCTACCTCACAGAAACTTCTAGTGTGAGGGGTAAGATGTCGCATCAACTGGTTGTTAGGCGCGAAATTAATGTTCAATGGATACGCAAAAGTTTACTCGTACCTGTCTTGTGTCTGACTATGCTCGTCGCGACCATTGGCTTCGCCGCCGCCGCAAACACAACGGGACCTGGTGACGGTACCTACGGGGGCTACTCCTCGCACTACTGGGGCGCCTACGTTCTCGACACCACCCTTGGCACGCTCTACGGCTACTGCGTCGATCCCGGTCAGGCCAGCCCGGACAACCCGGCGATCACCAACGACACCTACACCGTCTCGACCGTCTCCAACGCCTCAGAAGCGACGCTCGGTTGGCTCGCCGCCCAGACCGGCAGTGGCGCACTCGGTCTGAGTGCGAATGACCTCGCGGGTGCGATCTCGATGGTCGCGTACAACACCTACGGGGGTGGCAGCATCAACGATGGTCCGGTGTCCGCGGCGTCGATTTCGACCGTCACCAACTTCATCGATAACTATCCCGGTACGTGGACCATTAGCGCGACGCTCCAGTCAGCGCCCGCGGGTGGTTACGTGGCCGGCACCACCTACACCGGCGAGGTCCACGTCGCGGCCGGCAACGGCAACGGTGTTCCTGACGTTCAGATCCTCAGTCCCGCCGTTGGCGGCGCGGGGGAGTTCAGTTCGTTCGCCTGGACGAACGCCACTACCGGGGGCGGCGGGAATGCGTCCTTCAGATGGACCGATGACAACGCCGGCGACTCCTTCGCTGCCAGCTTCACTTCCCGGTACGGCCTACCCACGGGTGTCGCCGACCTCGGCCGTGCCCCGGCTGGCTCAGGCGGTCAAACCATGTTGCTCGGGATTCCCCGCAGTAACGCCTCCGCCACTGTCAATGGCACGACCGCCACTGGGACGAATCCGATATCTGCGGTAGTTACGGTGTACCTGATCAAGGTGGCAACCGGCGACGCTACTGACACTCCGATCGCCGGCGCGGTCTTCAACATCACCAACGCCAGTGGCGCGGTGCTGTACAGCGGCGCCACAACTGAGTCAGCTCCCGTCGAGATTGACACGTTGGTCACTAACGACATGCAGCCTGGTACTAGCTACGAAGTGATCGAGACCCAGGCCCCCTCTGGATACACGATCCCCGCGAACAACGTGACCTTATTCACGACCCCTGCCACTGGGGGAACCGTGACCGTGATGGTGGCCGACCCGGCCTCAGTGGTCACGCCACCACCACCGTCTGATACTGCGTCGGTGTACATGATCAAGACTTCGTCAACTGATCCCACCGACACGCCGATNNCGGGCATCACGAGCACGACGTCGCCGCTAGAGATCGACCAACTCGTGTCGGGCGGTATGACTGATGGCTCGACCTACGAGCTCATCGAGACGGCGGCTCCCGCTGGCTACTACATCGCAGCGAACAACGTGACCACGTTCACGATTCCCGCCGGCGCGACCACCGACGAGGTCATCGTTGCTGACGCACCGGTTCCAAGCCCAACGGTCGCGACGCAGGTCACCGCGGACAGCGGACTGCCGGGCACGGTCTTGAGCGACGTCGTCACGGTTTCTGGCGACGACGGAGAGGCCGGTGTGATTGTCGCAACGTTGTACGGTCCGGTGGCGCCGTCCGCCACGAGAAGTTGCGGCGACCTCTCGCTCGCCCAGTGGGAAGCGGGAGCAACCCAGACCTTCACGACCGATATAACCGGGGACGGTATCTACACCATCACCGGCCCGAGCGCCGCGTCGGCTGGTTGCTACGGCTGGAGCGACACGATCACCCTGACGCCTTCGAGCACCACGGGCTCGTCCTCACCCACCTCACCCACGGAATCGACCGCCATCACCGTGCCGGTCTACTTCATGAAGGCGTCGTCCACTGACCCCTCGGACACGCCTGTTGCCGGCGCGGTCTTCTCATTGGCCGACGCCAGTGGCACCGTTCTGGCGACGGGCATCACGAGC
>PLNQ01000030.1 GCA_003141815.1 Acidimicrobiaceae bacterium
ACGTCGCGTGGGTGGGACTCGATGTTGCCGAGATCCTCATGCTCGTCGGCGCGGCGTGGGCCGCGTGGCGCCGCCGCGCCGTGCTTATCTTGTTCTCGATCGCGTCGGCGACACTGTTGCTCCTCGACGCGTGGTTTGACGTGATGACGTCGGGCCACAAGGGTTTTGAGGGGAGCCTCATTCTGGCCATCGTTGTCGAGGTACCTTCGGCGCTGGCGTTGCTCTGGGTCGCTCGACGTGCGGCGCACGCGCTGCTCACGACGCAGTTCACCCGTGGTCACCTTGCTGAGCTGCCGCTGCGAGAAATTCCGCTAACGCCGACACGCGAAGACTAGTAGTGCACGCCTTCGAGGTCGAGAAGGAAACGCTTGACCTCGTCGCCACCGCCGTAGCCACCGATTCCTGTCGACGACACCACGCGGTGACAGGGAACGACGACGGGCCAGGGGTTCGCGTGATTCGCGTTTCCCACGGCGCGTGACGCGTGCGGTCGATCGACGCTGACAGCCACGTCGCCATAGGTGCGAACTTCACCGTAGGGAATCGCCGTGAGTGCGTCCCAGACGTCGTGTTGAAAGTCCGTCGCGTCGACTAAGGCCAACGAAACATCGAAGTCACGACGTGTGCCCTTGAAGTACTCTTCGAGCTGTTTCGCGGCGCGCGCTACCGCACGCGGGGGCGTTCCTGTTGACGCGCGGTGACGTTGATTCGGTAGGTAGATGGCCGTGATGGCCTCGGCCGTTCCTTCGACGCCAAAGGGGCCGACGGGTGAGGGGACGTTGGCGATAAATGTTTCCATGGTGACGTTCTAGTTCGTGGGTGTACGGTCTCGACGGTGGAGTCCCTCACAGTGGAAAACGATGGCGTACGACTGCGAGTGAACCTGCACGGTGAGGGCCCGACGGTGCTGTTGTTGCACGGCTGGCCGGACACCTCGGCGCTCTGGGACGACGTCGTGCCCGAGTTGGTGGACGTCGGTTACCGCGTCGCGGTGCCCGATCTTCGCGGGTGCGGCCAAAGCGACAAGCCGAGCGACGTGGCGAGCTACAAGATGCACCATCTCGTGGGTGACGTCGCGAGCATCATCGGAGAACTCGGCGCGGTGAAGGTCACGTTGGTCGGCCACGATTGGGGCGCGAATCTCGCCTGGGGGGTCGCGGCGTATCACCCCGAACTCGTGGAGCGACTCGCCGTCGTGTCAGTGGGTCACCCCACGGCATTCTGCTCAGCCGGACTCGAGCAACAAATAAAGAGTTGGTACACGTTGCTCTTCTACTTCGAAGGCCTGGGCGAGGCGTTCCTTCGAAAGGACGACTACGAGGTGATGCGTCGGTGGCTGGGGCATCCCGGCGCTGAGGACGTCATCCGAGAACTCGAGCGTGATGGTCAGATGACGACGCATTTGATGTGGTACCGAGCGAACATCGCGCCCGACGCGTTCATCGCGGCCCCTCCGACGTTGCCGCCCATCGAGGTGCCCGTCCTCGGTCTCTGGTCGAGCGGCGACTTCGCGTTGAGCGAGCACCAGATGAAGAACTCGGCGACGTACTGCACGAAGGGCTTCATTTACGTCCGCTTCGAGGGCCAAGGACACTGGTTGCCACTCGAAGCGCCTCGTGAACTTGCCCACGAGATCATCGAATTTTGTTCAGCGCATCATTAAGTCTGTCGGGCTCACGGGGCGAGGCTGGTAGAACAATGGAGTGAAAATTGCGCTCTTCAAAGAGTCGCGCCCCGGTGAGACCCGTGTTGCGCTGACGCCCGTCGCGGTCAAGACCCTCGTCGCTGACGGTTGGCAGGTCGAGGTCGAGCGCGACGCTGGAGAGCGAGCGCACTTCAGTGACGAGAGTTACGTCGCCAGTGGCGCCACGATTGTTGACGCCGCGTCGGGTGACGTGAATCTGCGCGTAAACGCGCCCACGCTCGACGAGGCGTCGCGTCTCGCCGAAGGCTCGCTGCACCTCTCGTTCCTCTCGCCCCTCTTGCAACTCGACATCGTCAAGGTCTTGAACGATCGTAAGGTCACCGTTCTCTCCTTCGACTTGTTGCCGCGCATTTCGCGTGCGCAGTATATGGACGCACTCTCCTCGCAGTCCACGGTCTCCGGGTACCGAGCAGCGCTAGCCGGCGCCACGCACCTCGATCGTTTCCTTCCTTTGCTGACGACCGCCGCCGGCACGATTCGCCCCGCGAAGGTTCTCGTGATGGGCGTCGGCGTGGCCGGTCTACAGGCGATCGCCACGAGCAAGCGCCTCGGCGCCAAGGTACGTGCGTACGACGTGCGTTCGGCCGCGAAGGAAGAGGCCGAGTCCGCCGGCGCGGTCTTCGTCCAACTCGGTGTCACTGCTGACGCGGCGGGTGGGTACGCGCGCGAGCTGACCGACGAGGAGCGCCTACAGCAACAAGCGGCATTGCTCAGTGAAGTCGCGGGATCCGACGTCGTCATCACGACGGCCGCAGTACCGGGTCGAAAGTCCCCGATCCTCGTGACGACCGCGATGGTCGAGGCTATGGCTGAAGGGTCCCTCATCATCGACATGGCCGCCGACGGCGGCGGTAACTGCGAACTGACGAAGGTCGGCGAGGTCGTGGAACACCACGGGGTTCGCGTCGTCGGTATGGCGAATCCGCCCTCCGAGATGGGAACGGACTCGAGTTTCCTCTACGCGAACAACGTCCTCAAACTGCTCGGGCTCTTTGGTTCGAAGGGAGAGTTGAACCCCGACTGGAACGACGAGGTCGTCATCGGTGTCACCGTCACGAGAAACGGTGACGTGAATCACGCACCCACGGCCGAGGCGCTTGGCGTCGCACACGTGGCGATCACACCAGAAGCGAAGGAGACCCCATGACCAACCTCTTGTTGCAGTACGCCACCGTCTTGGTGCTGAGCGCCTTCGTTGGCACCGAGATCATCGCGAAAGTGCCGAGCATTCTGCACACGCCCCTCATGAGTGGCTCGAACGCCATTCACGGCGTCATCATCGTCGGCTCCATGCTCATCCTCGGCTCGGCAAACACGAACCTCGAAGAAGTCTTGGGTTTCCTCGCGGTCATACTCGCGACGCTTAACGTCGTGGGCGGCTTCGTCGTCACGGACCGCATGCTCGAGATGTTCAAGGGTCGCAAACCCAAGCCCAAAGCGAAGTCGGATGAGGTCGCTTGATGAGTCGTGGGACCCTGATTGACGTTATTTATCTCTTCTCCGCGACGACGTTCTTAGTAGCGCTGAAGGGGCTGGGTAGCCCCAAGCGTGCCCGCCTCGGCAACGCGGTAGCGGCCTTTGGAATGTTGGTCGCGATCGTGGCGACGTTCTTCAAGTTCGTCGACGGCCACCCATTGCACCACGAGTGGCTCATCTTGCTGGCCATGTTTATTGGCACGATCATCGCTGTGCCGACGGCGCGCCTCGTGGAGATGACGGCGATGCCCCAACTGGTGGCGATCTTCAACGGCGTTGGTGGCGGTGCCGCGTCGTTGGTGTCGATCACCGAGTTCGTGCACATCAAGTCCACGAACCCCGCGACCTACGTGACCTTGGAGGTCCTCCTCGGTGTCTTGATCGGCACGGTCTCCTTCGCGGGATCGGCGATCGCGTTCGCCAAGTTGCAAGAGCTCATGACCGGTCGTCCCGTCACGTACCCGGGTCAGCAGATCATCAACGCCATCGTGGGCGTCGTCGCGCTCGCGCTGATCGTGACGATCCTGGTACAGGGTTCGACGACACTGCTCTGGGTCCTCCTGATCGTGGCCTTCCTTCTCGGCGTTGCCTTCGTTCTTCCGATCGGTGGCGCGGACGTGCCGGTGCTCATATCGTTGCTCAACGCCTTCACCGGTCTCGCGGTGGCCGCGTCAGGTTTCACGCTCGGCTCGAACTTGCTCATCGTGGCCGGCACCTTGGTCGGCGCCTCGGGTATCTTGCTCACGCGTCTCATGAGTAAGGCGATGGGTCGGAGTCTTTCGAACGTGCTCTTCTCGGCCTTTGGTTCGGTCATCACCGCCACCGGTGCCAGCGGGGTTGAAGGGCGCAGCGTTCGTTCGGGTTCGCCCGAGGACATTGGCGTGCTCCTCGGATTCGCCAGCAAAGTCGTCATCATCCCCGGTTACGGACTCGCCGTGGCCCAGGCCCAGCACGTACTGCAAGAACTCGCCCAAGATCTCGAAAGTAAGGGCATCGAAGTCTTCTACGCCATTCACCCGGTGGCCGGTCGCATGCCCGGACACATGAACGTGCTGCTCGCCGAGGCGAACGTGCCCTACGAGGACCTCCTCGAAATGGACGAGGCGAACTCGGAGCTCGCTACGGCCGACGTGGCGCTCGTGGTGGGCGCCAACGACACCGTGAACCCGGCGGCGGTGAATGACCCGTCCTCGCCGATCTACGGCATGCCGATCATCCACGCCGACCTCGCCGAGAACGTGATCTTCTTGAAGCGCTCGATGCGACCAGGATTCGCTGGCATCGACAACGAGCTGCTCTACAACCCCAAGACGCTCCTCGTCTTCGGTGACGCGAAGGACACGTTGACGAAGGTCGTCGCCGTCGTCAAGGCTTCGTAGCCCTCGCCGCTACGCGCTCAGGCGCTCGAGCTCTTTGAGTTGTTCGTCGCTGAGGACGGTGATTGCTGCCACGTTGGCACGGATCTGTTCGGGCGAACTCGCGCCCGCGATGACCGACGGGACCCGGGGATGACTCAAGAGCCACGAAAAGGCGAGCGAGAGTATGGGTACGTCGATGTCGTTGGCGTAGGTGAGCAGATCCGCGACGCGCTGCTGGAACTCGTCGCTCAGCCAGTGTGCGCTGCGCTCGGGCGCCATGAGCGCGAGGCGCGTTCCTTCGGGCAGGGGCTCGCCGGGGCGAACCTTCCCCGTCAGTAGTCCGTTCGCGAGTGGGTAGAAGGGTAAGAGACTAAGTCCCAGTTCGTCGCAGGCGTCGAGCACCCCGTCGCGTTCGGGACTGCGATCGAGCAACGAGTACTGATTCTGCACCGAGACGAACGCAGGTCCGTCGCCGACGGCTACTTTCGCCTCGCGAAGTTGGGCCACGTTGAAGTTCGAGCAGCCGATCTCGCGCACCTTGCCTGCGGCGACTAATTCACCGAGCGCGCCGAGCGTGTCGGCAATCGGCACCGTGTCGTCGGGGTAGTGCAACTGGTAAAGGTCGATGTAGTCGGTGCCGAGACGTCGAAGGGAGTCCTCACAGGCCGCGCGTACGTAGTCGGGGCTCGCGCCCACGTGCGTGTCGTCGATGGGCATGCCGAACTTCGTGGCGATGATGACGTCGGCGCGTCGATTGCCCAACGCCTTACCGAGGAAGACCTCAGACTTCGTCGCGCCGTAGATGTCGGCGGTGTCGAAGAAGTTGACGCCCGCGTCGAGGGCCCCGTTCACGACGCGGGTCGTGCCTTCTTGATCGAGTCGACCACCGAAGTTGTTGCATCCCAGACCAACTTCTGAGACTCGTAGGGAACCGAAAGAGCGCAGTTGCATAACCGTCCTTTGTCACGAACGAGCATAGGCACGCCGTCCCAGCCGGGTGCCGCGACGAAGCCTCTCAACTACGATGAGTGAGAAGGAGGGCACGTGAAAGTAACGGTTGATTACGATCTTTGTACGTCCAACGCAGTCTGCATGGGTATCGCCCCCGAGATCTTCGAAGTGCGCGACGACGGCTTTCTCTACGTCTTGCATGAGAATCCTGGACCCGAGTTCGACGAACGTCTTCGCCAGGCCGTCGCGGGATGTCCCAACGGCGCCATCTCGATTGACGAATAACTGGTGAGCGGTCCCCGGGTGCGATTCGCGCCGTCGCCTACGGGTTACTTCCACGTCGGTTCTGCACGGTCGGCCCTCTTCAATTGGTTCGTCGCGCGCCAGGACCCCGAGGGCGTCTTCATCCTGCGCATCGAAGACACCGACGCGGAACGTAATCGTGAGGAGTGGGTTGAGGGCATCTACTCGGCGATGGCCTGGTTGGGTCTCAATCTCGACGAGGGACCCTTTCGCCAGAGTGACAATTTCGCGGCGCACGACAGCGCCGCGCAGCTGCTCCGGCGCGCCGGCTACCTCTACTACTGCGACTGCACCTTCGCCGAACTCGAAGAGCGCAAAGGTCTCGGCGCCACGCCGGGGTACGACGGCTTCTGTCGCGAGCGCGGCGTAGAGCGTGGTCCTACGACGGCGCTGCGTTTTCGCACACCCCGTGAGGGCGTCACCATCGTACGTGACCTCATTCGAGGCGACGTCGAGTTCATCAACAACTTGATCGACGACTTCGTCGTCGTGAAGTCCTCGGGCGTTGTGCTCTACGCACTCGCCAACGTCACCGACGACCGCCTCGATCGCATCACCCACGTCATACGCGGCGAAGAACACCTCGCCAACGCGCCCAAGCAGATGATGCTCTGGGAGGCGATGAATGCGGCGACCGGTGACGAAGTGCCGCTCGCGCTCTACGCTCACTTGCCACTACTCGTGAACGAACAACGAAAGAAACTCTCGAAGCGTAAGGACCCCGTCGCCACCGAGTCCTACCGCGACCAGGGTTACCTCCCCGAAGCCTTCGTGAACTACTTGGCGTTGCTCGGCTGGAGCCCACGCGGCGACGAAGAGATCGTGCCGCTCTCGACACTCATCGAACAGTTCCGACTGAGCGACGTTTCACACTCGCCGGCCTTCTTCGACGTGAAGAAGTTGACGCACATGAACGGCGAGTATCTACGCGCGCTGAGTCTCGACGAGTTCATCGAACGCAGCGCACCGTGGGTGGCGCCGTGGACGAGTGCGTGGCGTCCGAGTGACCGTGAGCCTCCGTGGCGCGAGGATCAGTTCGACCAGCACCTCTTCGCACTCATCGCCCACTTGGTGCAAGAACGCGTCGCGACCTTCGGTGAGATTCCCTCGATGGTGGCTTTTTTCTTTCTCGACGAACTTCCGATCGACGAAGCGAGTTTCGCCAAAGTCATCGCCAACGATCCGCTGGGTCGTGACCTGCTCCGAAGTGCGGTGCAACGATTCGAACTGCTGGCGTCGTGGGACGCCGTGAGCCTGCATGACGCGACGCTGACGTTGGGCGAAGAATTGGGCCTCGCGCTTCGAAAGTCGCAGGCGCCGATTCGTTGCGCGGTGACCGGGAGCTTGGTCGGACCGCCGCTCTTCGAATCGCTCGAACTCCTCGGACGCGAGAAGTCTCTCGCGCGACTTCGCGCTGCATTGGAGCGAGTGTGATCTTTGGTCCCATCAAGTTGGTGCTTCGACTCTTGAGCCTCTTCTTGACGGTGCTAGTGCTGTACTTCGCGGTGACCTTCGTGCAGATCTGGTGGCGCGGACACGAGCACACGTCCTCGTCGGCGCAGGCGATCCTCGTCTTCGGTACCACCGAGAACAATGGCAAGGCGTCGCCAGAACTGAAGGCGCGGCTCGATCAAGCCCTCGTGCTGTACAAAGCGAGCCGGGCGCCGTGGATCGTCGTGACCGGGGGCAATCTTCCCGGCGACGTCTACACCGAAGCGGGCGTGTCGGCGACGTACCTCGAGAATCACGGCGTCGCCACTACGCACGTCTTGCAGGGCGGCGGCAACGACACGTGGCAGAACGTCCAGACGGTGATCAAGAAGTTGAAGCAACACCACATCACGACGGTCATCACCGTGACTGATCCTTTCCATGAGTTTCGCGCGATGGCCGTAGCCTCCTCGCAGGGCCTTAAGCCCTACCCGTCGCCCGTTCCCAACTCACCCACCATCAAGCATCAGCTGTGGCGTTACTACCTGAAAGAGACCCTCGAAGTCGGTGTGGGCCGCGTCGTGGGCTTTGGACGACTGAGCTCGTGGACGACCACGGCGAGCAAGATCCACGTGCACGGCGTCCACGTACCCAAGCTCCACCTGCCGTCTGGCACCTAAGAAGGCCACTCAGGTAAGATTGCCCAGCCCTTCGGGGGTGGTGTAATTGGCAACACAACTGGTTCTGGTCCAGTTATTCAGGGTTCGAGTCCTTGCCCCCGAGCGAATGAGTCAGCGGTCACGTTGGTTTTTTTCACGGTCCCATCGTCTAGTGGCCTAGGACATCACCCTCTCAAGGTGGAGGCACGGGTTCGAATCCCGTTGGGACTGC
>PLNQ01000019.1:0-175 GCA_003141815.1 Acidimicrobiaceae bacterium
TGGGGGACTGACGGTCGTACTGGAGTGAGTGGATGTTGGCGCCATCTAGTGCGTTTCGTAAGGAACGCATTGCTCGTCAAAAAGGGCGCCAGCCAAGGCTTTCTCCGTCACGATGGGCGAGGGACTTAGTAGGAACGAGACGTCCGGCGACCAGTGCACTATGGTCCTCACCATT
>PLNQ01000019.1:250-11372 GCA_003141815.1 Acidimicrobiaceae bacterium
CTCGGGCGTCGAAGTGGTCACGGCCGTTCGAGGGTGGAGTAGCGCGCCCATCATTGTCGTGTCGACACGACCCCAAGAGGCACAGAAAGTGGCGGCGCTCGCGGCCGGGGCCGACGACTATCTCATGAAGCCCTTTGGGATCAACGAGTTGCTCGCGCGAATTAGTGCGGCACTACGCCGTGGCGCCGCCGCGGGCGAGGAGGGCGTCGTCGTCGCCGGTGAGCTTTCGATCGATCTCGGGTCGCGCCGCGTGCATCGACGTGGAGATCTGGTTCACCTCACGCCAAAGGAGTGGGCGATGCTCGCCGCGCTCGTTCGCCGTCAAGGCAACGTCGTGAGCGAGCGAGAACTGCTCGAACAGATGTGGGGCCCCGGCTACCAAGAGGAGTCGGAGTACCTGAGTACCGTCGTTGACGGGCTTCGCGAGAAGTTAGAGGACGACCCTTCGACGCCGGGTCGCCTCGTGAAAGAGCCGGGCGTCGGGTACCGGTTCGACGTCGCCTGAGGTCACGCTCGCTCGATTGGCATTCGGTTGTTGACAACCCGAGGGGACTAGAAAATGGCTTTCGACCCTGGAAGACTACGACCATGGCTGGCGAGCAAGGTACGAACGAAGCGGAACTGATCGTCACGGAGTCTCGCGTGACCCAGGTGGGCGAGTTCAACGTGCGCCGGGCGTTGCCCACCAGGGGCCGGCGCACCGTTGGGCCGTGGTGCTTCATCGACCACATGGGGCCGGCCACCTTCAGTCCAGAGAAGAGTTACGACATCGCGCCCCATCCGCACCTGGGTCTGCAGACCGTGTCCTGGCTCTTCGACGGTGAGATCTTGCACCGAGACAGTCTCGGCTCCGAACAGTTGATTCGACCGGGCCAAATGAATCTCATGACCTCGGGCGAAGGGATCGCGCACTCCGAAGAGAATCCCGGCGTGACGTCTGGTCAGTTGCACGGAGTGCAACTGTGGGTGGCCCTGCCGTCATCGACGCGCCACGGCCCGTCGGCCTTCGAGCATCACGGAGCGTTGCCGAAGTTCGACATGTCGAACGCCGAGGCCACGGTACTCGTCGGCACCGTGGGTAACGCCACGTCGAGCGCCCGGCGTGACAGTGAAGCGGTGGGCTTAGAACTGAAACTCAAACAAGGCGAGCACGTCGTTCCCCTTGAGAAGAGTTTCGAATACGCCATGGTCGTGACGAGTGGCGGAGTGGTCGTCGATAACACGCTCGTTACACCGGGCCACCTCGCGTACCTCGGACGTGGTCGCGACGAGATACGCCTCACGACGAGCGAGGAGTCCGTCGCGATGCTGCTCCGCGGTGTCCCCTTCGACGAGACGATCATGATGTGGTGGAACTTCGTGGCACGAACCCAAGACGAGATCTCCGCGGCCTACGAGAGTTGGATGAAAGGCGACGAACGTTTCGGGCGCGTCGCGTCAACGTTGGCTCGAATCGAAGTCGGGCCGCCGCTCTGGTTCCGGTCGAATCGCTAGCGCGTCATCAGTGAGGTAACGGAGAACAACTCGTCTCGAATCGCTGTTCGGTTCCGATCCCGTCGATATCGGCCTCTATCGTGGCACCATGCACGATTTGATCCAGACGATCAGCGCCACGTGGTCACCGTTCGTTCTGGTGGCGGGGCTGTTGTTGATCGGTCACGTAGCGTCGGGTGAGGGACTCTTTCGACTCGTCGGCGCCACGTGCGCACGCGTGCCCGGCGGAGGCGTATCGCTTTTTCTCGTGACGATGGTCGCGGTCGCCCTCGTCACGGCGGTATTGAATCTCGACACGTCCGTGGTGTTCATGACGCCCGTCGCACTGTACGCGGCGCGAGCGAAGGGGACTGATGACAAGGCCTTTCTCTACGGGACGATCTTCATGTCGAATTCAGCTTCGCTGTTGTTATTGGGATCGAATCTCACCAACCTTCTCGTCTTCTCACGAAGCCCCACGCTGGGATCCACCTTCGCTCGATACATGGTGTTGCCCTGGATCGTCGCCGTGATCGTCACGATCGCGGTAGTCCTGGCGTGGCGATGGCGCCCTCTCCGTCAAGGAGTACGAACCCCCGAGCGATCGGCGACGTCGTTCATCTTCGGGCCGGGCGTGGTCGCTGTTGGCTTTGCCGTTCTCGCGATGTTGGTCTTGAAGAGTCCGGCGATCTGGGTCTTTGTCGTGGGCGTCGTCACGGAGCTCTACGAGCTTGCCGTGAAAAGGCGCACCGCCCTGCGCGGCGCGCTGTCGGTGACCAATCCCTGGACGCTTTCACTGCTCTTCGTGGTCGCCGTCGCGGTGGGTTGGTTCGCTCGTTACTCAACGCTCACGATGAGCCTCTTACGCCACGCGAGTGTCGGCGCCACGATCGCTATTTCGGCGATCGCGTCGATCGTGATCAACAATCTGCCCGCCGCGTCGCTCTTCGCGGCTCACCGGGTCGCTCACCCGTACGCGCTGCTGCTAGGTCTCGACCTCGGTCCGAACATCATCGTGACTGGCGCGCTGTCGTCACTGTTGTGGATTCGTATCGCGCGCCGCAACGACGTACGTCCCTCGATGGTGACCTTCTCGGTCGTGGGAACGGCGGTCGCGATTCTGGCCATCGTGTGCGCTGCGCCTCTGTTGTAGCGCAACGAGGTCAAAGGGAACAATCAGGAAGTCAGCGTCACCCCAACGGTGAAGCGACGTCGTCTTCGTGCATGAAGTCCGTGTCGAGTGTCCACACGCTGCAGTTGCCCACGGGGTACAACGTCAGGCCTTCGAGCGGCGCGCCCGTGCCGTAAGCGAGCAGTGCACGAATCGTGCCGCCGTGAGTCACGACGAGGGTTCGCTGTGACGACAGCTTACGGCTCTCACGCTCGATGAAAAGTCCGGCGCGAACCACCACGTCGCGAAAGGACTCTCCGCGCGGCGGTCGTGCGTCAGGATCGACGAGGACGTCGTTGGCGATGCCGGTGACGTCACTGGTGAGACGTTCAATTGAGCCACCCTCGAAGGATCCGAAACTTCGTTCACGAAGGAGGGGGTCAATTTCGGGCGTGAGGCCAATGGCTGCCCCAATGATCGAAGCGGTCTCGGTCGCGCGGTCAAGATCACTGGTGAAAAGGTGACCAAAACCAAGTTCTCGCATGGAATCAGCAACCAACTTTGCCTGTTCGCGGCCTCGCGCGGTGAGCCGTGCAGCGTCGTGGTGTCCTTGGACGAGGCGCGACGCGTTCCAATCGGTTTCGCCGTGGCGTACCAGCATCATGGGGAAATCGTTTCGTTGGAAGGATGTCACGGTGTCAAGAATACCAACCGTGCGAATGGACGCGAACACGATTTGCCTCTCGAGCGCGTCGTCGTTTCAACGTCGCGTCGCGTTACGTTGTGATGAACCGTGGAAGTGACGACGTCGTCACTCGACGATCATCGTGACGCGTGGTCACCGATTTCATGCTCACGACGTTCTCGCGAACTGACACGTCACGGCTTCGTGTGCGACGACGATGGTCGAGGACTTCGTGGCGTCAACGTGACGCGTCAATCGATTCACAGGAGTTTCCAAGAGTGACGCGTCGATGACGCACGCTCCTTGTAAGGAAACACAGGGCCACGATTTAACTCGCCCTTAACTGTGTCTAGCGAAACGTCCAGGGTGAGAACTAAAATTGACCCATGACACTACAACTTCCAACGAGAGCTTCGAAGCCGCGTTCGGTCGGCCGAACGATGGTTATTGACAAGGGTGTGCCACTCGGTCACTTCATCGACGTCATCGAAAGTCAGGGTGAACACGTTGACTTCGTGAAGTTCGGTTGGGGGACATCAGTGGTGACCAAGAACTTCGGGGTGAAGCTCGACGTCCTCAAAGATGCCAACATTGACTTCTACCTCGGTGGCACACTCTTTGAAAAGTATATTCAACAAGACCGATTCGAAGAGTTCCGCAGCCTCTGCCTTGGTTACGGTTGCCGTTACGTTGAAGTGTCCAATGGGACTATCGACATCACGAACGACGACAAGGCCGACTACGTCAAGCGCCTCACCGATGATTTCAACGTCATCTCCGAAGTGGGTACGAAGAGTCAGTCCGCGTCCGACGTCATGGCACCGGCGAAGTGGATCAGCTACATCAAGGCCGACCTCGGCGCCGGCGCGACGCTCGTCACCCTGGAGTCGCGCGAGGGCGGCAAGGGCGGTATCTGTCGTTCGAACGGGGAGCTTCGCTACGGACTGATCGAAGAGATCCTCTCGGCGAACATTGACCACGAAAGACTTCTTTTCGAAGCCCCTTCGACGGAGCTTCAGACGTACTTCGTCCAACGCGTGGGACCCGACGCCAACTTGGGCAACATCGCGGTCACGGACATCATCCCCCTCGAGACCATTCGTATGGGCCTGCGCAGTGAGACCCTTCTCGCGTTCGAACCCCGATTTGTCAACGTTGCCTGACGAACGATGAGAGAGAGCCGCGACGTTTTCCATCTGGCCATCCCGTCGTACGACCTTGACGAGACACTGGCATTTTACGTAAACAAATTGGGATGCAAGTTGGCTCGTCGTTACGATGGCCACGTCACCCTGGACTTCTTTGGCGATCAGTTGGTCTGCCACCTGACTGAGCCACCGGCGCAGCAGACGCCGATGACCGAACTACCCATGTACCCGCGTCATTTCGGTGTGACGTTTCGTGAGCAAAGCGACTTTGACGCTCTGTACCAGCTGTGCAAGCAGCGTAACGTCCCTCTCTACAGTGACGTAGCTCTTCGTTTCGAAGGGAAAGTCGAAGTTCACCAGACCTTCGTGGCCTGTGATCCCTCATCGAATCTCATCGAGTTCAAGCACTACATTGACCATCGCATGATGTACTAGCTGATTCTCTGATGGAACCTTCCCCGCCCAGTTCAACCCCCCACCTCCTCGACGAGTTGTTGTTGGCGCGAGCCTCTTCGCGAGCGTTGGCGCCGTACCTACTCGACGCCCGGAGTGGTCGAACCCTGTCCTACGTGGAGTTACTCGAAGAAGTCGTCAAACTTCGTAACCGACTTCGCGCGTGGGGCGTGAATCGCGGTGACCGCGTTGGACTTCAACTCGGCGATCCGCTCACCTTTTCCAGGTGGTTCTTGGCGGGCGTGGCCATGGGCGCGTGGGTGGCACCGCTCGACTCCACGCCCAGCGATTCGAATCTCGCGAATGTCCACGCGCGGGCGAAGGACCTTGGTGTAATCGTGGTACTCAGCGACCGCGATGCTCCCGAGAGCCCAACCGTACCCTGGCGTAACGTTCTTGAATCGCGCGCCGACGTCTCGTCTCTGGGCGTGCTCACCATCGCGCACGAGAGTATGAGTGACGGTGGTGTGCTGCTCGCCTCTTCGGGGACCACGGGTACGCCCAAGGTCGTCGCGCTATCAACCGCTCAGTTGCTCGCGACCGCCGAGCTCATCGCGCAACACAATCAACTCGACGTCACCGATCGGGGATTCAATCCACTGCCCCTGTGGCACGTCAACGCCGAAGTCGTAGGACTACTCTCGACGCTTTACGCGGGCGCTTCGTTGGTGCTCGACGACCGTTTCCACCGGACGGGTTTCTGGAAGATCATCAACGATTTCGAGGTCACGTGGATCAACGCGGTCCCCGCGATCATCTCAAGATTGGCGAGCCTGGACGACGATGAAGTTCCTTCGACGAGGGTTCGATTCATTCGCTCCGCCTCGGCGCCGCTGGCGCCCGCCCTCTTCGAACAGTTCGAAGCGTCAACGGGCATACCAATCATCCAGTCCTACGGCATGACCGAGGCTGCAAGTCAGATCTGCGCGAATCCGTTGACCGGCGTTCGCAAATCCGGCTCGGTGGGCGTGCCAGTGGGCGTGGAGGTGCGCGCCGTGGCCACCGAATCCGACGTCCCCGCGACAGATACTCACCGCGTGGGACACATCGAGATCAAGGGCCCTACGGTTATCAATCGGTACGAGAGCGCCGCCTACGACGATCGATTTGACGCCGAAGGCTGGCTCCGTACGGGGGATCTCGGCTACTTCGACGACGACGGCTATCTCTTCATCGTCGGAAGAAGCGACGACGTCATCAATCGAGGGGGCGAGAAGATCTACCCACTCGAGATCGAGAACGTGCTCATGTCCGTCGAGGGTGTCGCCGCTGTGGCTGTGGTCGGCGAGTTCGACGAGGTCTTCGGTCAGGTGCCAGTCGCCTACGTGCAACCTGATGACGCGTTGCTCAGTTCCCACGCCGAGATGACGAGTTTGATCGGACGCGTACGCGTTAGTGCCAACGACGCGTTCTCCAAGGCGTACCGGCCCGTCGCCGTCAAGTTGGTGCAGCACTTTTCTTCGGACGCCACGGGCAAGATTCGCAAGGGATTACTCCGTGAGGGTGGCGTGTTCGTCATCCACGAAGAGACCCTCTAACACCAATAACGAGTACGACGTACGAATCGAAGTTCCAAAGGGAAGGTAATGAGTACAGCTACCGAGGTCGCGCCGAGCGGAACGCGCCAACGACTTGACCACGTGGACGCGATGCGTCCGATCAAGCAGACGGCGGTCATCTCGACCCACGCGCTCCTCTTCTTCTCCCCGTTGTCGACGAGTCTCCTGGCGTCAGGTCTTCTGACCCTGACGCACTTCTCGCGCGACGCCTTCCTCTTCGTCTCGGCGTGCATGTTGGCCTACAGCTATCGCAACAGCAACACCATCGTCATGAGTCACTACTGGAAGCGCCGCTTCATGGCGGTGGGCCTCGTATACCTCGTGTGGACCGTCATCTACTTCCCGATGGCGGCCTTGACTCCTTCGTCGACGTTTCCCTACTTTCGGCTTCCACTCTCGTCACTCTTCAGCGCGTCGGGCGTGCACAACTTCTTCCTCTCCCTCGCCACGGGGTACTACCACCTCTACTTCTTGTTGGTGCTCCTCGAGTTCTACGTCGTCTTCCCCTACGTCTTCAAACTGCTTCGCCGCTTTCCTAAGTCGCACCTCTACGTCGTCCTCGGCGCCACCGTCTGGCAGATCGTCTTTCCCTACGTGGTGCGCCAGGGCTGGCTCGGCTTCGTGATCTCGTCAAAGCTCGAGGCGCGCCTCGTTTTCTCGTACTCGCTCTATCTCCTCGGTGGCGTCGTGGCGGCGTTCTATCTCAATACGTTCCACGATTGGGTCGTTCGGCACCGACGAGCGATTTTCTACTGGACCGTGGTCGCGGGCGCCGTGCCGATCTTGCTGGACTACCTGCATAGTCACGGCGTCGCCATACCAAAGATCATCGTGCCCGGTGCCGATCCCTTCGCCGCGTCGGTCATTCCCTACGACGTCGGCGCCATCCTCTTGGTGTACCTGCTCGGCGTGTACCTCGTCAGTCCCAAGCGCAGCGCGCGCACGAGGGCCATCACGTCGTCAGGTTCGGAAGCGGCGTACGGTATCTACGTCTCGCAGATGCTCTGGATCTTGCTGATGCATCGCTGGGCCGTGCACTTCGATCTCTTTCAGCGCGTTCCGTGGCTAATCTTGACAATCCTTGCCGTGACGATTACGTACCTCGTGGGCTGGCTCTTCAGCGCGATCGTCGCGCGTACGCCCCTCGCTCGACCGCTCGTGGGGCGAAGCCAGCTCCCGTGGAATACGTTGTTGCCAAAACGTCACCAGCTCGTGCCCGCGATCCACGGCGACTTCGGCGAAGGTCCGTTGAATCTCACCGACCAGTAACCGCACTGCGATGACGTAATGGCACTTGTTCTAGTGACATTGTCGTGATTGTCGTCAACGCCAACGTCGAGTCCCGCACGACTACGATGGCCCTTCGCTAGCGAAGGTGAAGAAGCGTGCCTAAGTCGAGTGGCGAGAGTGAACGCCAGCGAGTACCGCAACCACTCATCAAGCGCCGCATCGCCTCCGGTCGCGGCGCGATGGAGCAGCCCAACGTCACCCACGACGGTGAGGCTCGCCTCACGCCAACGTTCTGGCTTGCCGTCATCCTGACCGGCGTTGCGACGGGTCTCTTTGGTGACCTGTTGATGTGGATCTTGACGCTCGTCGAGCACGCGGCCTTTCACTACCATTCGGGCAGTTTCCAGGGAGCCGTTGCGAAGGTGGGAGGCGTTCGTCGCGTCGTTTCACTCCTCATCGCGGGCGTGATCGGTGCCGTTTCGTGGTACCTCATTCGTCGCTACCTCAAGAACGAACGTTCCGAGATCGACGAGGCCGTATGGAACGGCGACGGAGACCTCTCACCGCGACGAAGTCTTCTCACCTCCCTCGTGTCCGAAGTCGTGATCGGCCTTGGCGCGTCGATCGGACGAGAGGCGGCGCCCAAGTTGATGGGCGGGGCGTCGGGCTCGGTCGTCGCTCGCTGGTTTCACTTGACGCCCGCACAGAAACGTTTGCTCGTGGCCTGCGGTGGGGGCGCTGGTCTCGCCGCGGTTTACAACGTGCCTCTCGGAGGTGCCCTCTTCACGGCCGAAGTGCTCTACGGGAGTTTTGCGTTGCCGGTCGTCTTTCCCGCGCTCGCCACGTCGCTCATCGCGACGGTTGTCGCGTGGCTCTACCTGCCAAGCAGTGCCACGTACCCCGACATTCCGAGCTACCGGCTGAGTGCGTCACTGATGGTGTGGTCGCTCCTCGCCGGAGTAGTGATTGGACTCCTCGCCGTTGCGTACGTCCGCCTGATTGGATGGGTCTCGCATCATCGCGCCCAGGGGCCGAACATTTTGTGGGTCATGCCGCTGGCCTTTGTGGTGGTGGGAGTTCTCGGACTGTGGTACCCACAGCTCTTCGGCAACGGCAAGGGTATGGCTCACACCGCGTTTTTGGGTCTCGGGGGCGCGGGTCTCCTCTTCGCGCTCTTCGCTCTTAAGCCCCTCGTCACCGCCATCACGCTCGGCAGCGGCGCGGCCGGTGGACTCTTCACCCCGTTCCTCGCCACGGGCGCCGTGCTGGGCGGCTTCTTGGGGACACTCTGGATTCACCTATGGCCGGGCTCGCCGTTGGGAGCCTTCGCGATAGTGGGCGCGGCGGCCATGGTCGGTGCGACGATGCAGGCGCCGCTCGCGGGCCTCGTGTTGGTGTTGGAACTGACCCACGGGGGATTCAGCATCGCGATTCCCATAATGGCCGCCACCGTCCTTGCCACACTCATCGTGCGCCAGATCGACGGCTACTCCATCTACTCCGCCCGTCTGTCTCATCGTGTGACGGACGCGACGACGTGAGCACGTCAATTCCCTACGCGTGTGGAACTCGTGAAATAATGGAGACGTGCAACAGCGCCGTACCCCCGCGACGAGGACTCGATGAGCAACACGACGATCCTCGTACGATGCGCCGAGCGAGACGACTGGTTGGCCCTCAAGACCATTCGCCTCGAAGCGCTGCGCGACACCCCCGAGGCCTACGGTTCGTCACTCGACGCGGCGCTCTCGTTCTCCGATAAACGTTGGCGCATGATGACCGCGCAGCAGGGCTACTTCTTAGTGGAGCGTGACGGTGAAGTCGTGGGCATGGCCGCGGGTGGCTACAACGATGATCGGGTCAGTGAGCACTGGCTGTACGCGATGTACGTCACGCCCTGCGCGCGCGGTGGCGTCGTCGCAACGGCGCTGGTCGACACGGTCGTTGCCTGGGCGACAAGCGAGGGCGCGAGCACGTTGTACCTCGACGTCGCGACCTCGCTGGCACGCGCTCAGACCTTCTATCGAAAGGTGGGCTTCCGGCTCACGGGCGAGCGTCGCGTCATGGAGCGGGACTCCTCGATCGAGTTGGTCAGAATGAGGAAGGAACTTGTCAGTGTCTGAGTTACGAGTCGAGCGCGTCGAGGCTGCGCGGCTCCACGAGCTTCGTCGCCGTGTCCTGCGCGGTAACGATCCGACAAAGAACGCTGGCGACGCGCGCGATGACGAGCGGGCCACGCTGCACGTCGGCGGCTTCGTCGACGACCGGCTCGTCGTGAGCGCGTCGTTCTATCTCACGAGAGCGCCCGTGCACGAAGAGCTCGTGTCGTACCAACTGCGCTTCATGGCGACTGACTTTGACGTGCAGGGGAGAGGGTACGGCGCGAAGGTCCTGGACTTCGCGTTGGCAGCGCTGCGCGAACAAGACGGCGAGCAAGTATGGGCGTACGCGAGAGACACGGCACTCGGTTTCTACGTCGCCACCGGCTGGGGTGTCGTAGAAGGTTCCGAGCATCTCAGTGCCGAAACGCAACTTCCGCACACGACCATCGTGAAATCCCTGGTCGAAGGCGCCTAGCTGCCCCCTGGCCCCACGCTCGGTTTTACTAACGTGGTTGAATGCGTAAATACCTCATTCTCCTCGCCGTGCTCGTCGTTATCGGCGCCGGTGTGGTGGCCTACCCGCACCTCAAGTCGAAGGCAACGACGGCGACCACCACGACCACGACCACGAAGCCTGTGCCGCACTACTCCAACGCCCCTTTGACGGGTGTCGTCGACCCCTCGGGTTCGGCCCTCACGCGTCCCGCGCTGACGATCAAGATTGAGAACACCCCCGAAGCGCTGCCCCAGTGGGGCGTCGATCAGGCAGACGTCGTCTACGAGGAGATCGTGAACGGCGGCATCACTCGTCTCGCGGCGATCTTCAACTCGCAGGCGCCCGCGAAAGTGGGACCGGTTCGCTCCGTGCGACCCACCGACACCCAGGTGGTCTGGCCCCTCGGTGGGATCTTCGCGTACTCCGGCGGCGCGGCCTACGCCGTGGCCAGCATCTCCACGGCGCCGGTCAAGTTGATCGACGAAAGCTCCGCCGGTACGGCGATGTTTCGCGACCCCAACCGGTACGCGCCGCACAACCTCTTTGCCGTCGCGTCGTCGCTGTTCGCCTTCAAGGGCACCCCGACGCCGCCGCCCGCACTCTTTAGCTACCGAAAGGCCACTGAAAAGCCAGTGGGCGCGAAGGTGACGAGCTTCGTCGTGCCCTTCCCGAGTATCTACTCGGTCACTTGGACCTGGAACGCGACCACGACGTCGTGGGANNACTACGTGAACGGCATCGGCACCGAGGCCTCCTACGGCAACCTCCAGGGTTCAGGCCAGGCCGCCATCTTCAGTGGCGGAAAAGAAGTCCGCGGGACGTGGTCGAGGGGACCCTCGAAGGCCGACGTCGTTCAGTACAAGAC
>PLNQ01000139.1 GCA_003141815.1 Acidimicrobiaceae bacterium
TCTCTTGCTCCATTAGTTTCTAATCTGCTGCTTCCTTGATGCCCAAATCCGGGCGGTGAGACTGAGTAAGAAAATGAACGCCACCAGGACTAACGCAGTCCCCCACACTTGGGCGCGTTGGCTCGGCCACTGGGACTTCGAGTTCGCGAAAATCGAGAGCGGCAGCGCCGAGACTGGGTCGAGAAGTCGCCATTGATTGATGTAACCGCCCGCAATGGTCAACAACACGGGCGCAGTTTCACCGACCGCGCGCGACACGGCAAGAATGACGCCAGTCACGATGCCCGACAGTGCAGTGGGTAGCACGATGCGCAGCGACACTTTGTGACTCTTCGCGCCGAGTGCGAGTCCAGCCTCTCGAAGCGAGTTGGGCACGTTGCGCACCGCGATCTCGGTGGTGATGATGATCACTGGGAGCATCAATACCGCGAGGGCGAACGAACCTGCGAGCGCGGAGAAACCGATATTCAAATCGTGCACGATGAACGAAAACGCGAAGAGACCCATGAGAATCGACGGCGCGCCCGCCATGGTTTGGGCGATTACTCGAAGTGACGACGCCAGTTTCGAGTCAGTCTCAGCGAGATGAATCCCCACGAGAACGCCAAGAGGAACGGCGAGCACCGAAGCGTACAGATTCAGGGCGATGCTCCCGATGATCGCGTTAGAGATTCCACCAGTGGCGTTTGGCGCGATCAACGTCGGCGTCTGAGGTTCGGCGGTGAAGAACGCCTTGTTGATCTCTGGCAGGCCATTCTTCACCAACTCAGCGATCAGAAACACGAGCGGGACCGCGGCAACGAGAAGTGCGACGCCGCAAAGCATCATCATCACGCGCGACGTCGCCACCCGACGAGCGTGGACGCCCTTGGATATCCTTCGAATCTCGTCGCGCACTAAGTGACCGTCTTCGACGGGTTCGCTGAGTTCGATCATGTCGCTCATACGATCGCCAAGATCTTCCGCTGGCGATTGACGAGCGCCCGGCTGATCATCGAGAGTCCAAAGTTCAAGATCATGAGCAAGACCCCCAGCGCCATCAGCGCCGCGATCTCGGTGCCCTGCGACTCACCGAACGTCAGCGCAATCCACGCCGCGATCGAGGTGCCGGGATAGAGCAAGTGGAACTGCGCGTTCGCGACGCCGCCGGCGACGAGTGCGACGGCGACGGTCTCACCGGTCGCACGGGCGAGAGACAGAAACGTCGCGCCAAAAAGGCCGACCTTCGCTGTGGGTAGAACGACCTCTCGAATCACCTGCCAGCGAGTGGCGCCTAAGGAGAGGCAGGCTTCAACGAGATCTTGCGGGACGACGGCGATCACCTCTCGACTGATAGCGACAAACGTCGGCAAGATCATGATTCCGAGAACGATCGACGCCAACAACAGAGAAGGCCCGAACTCCTGGCCGGGATTGCCGAAGAGCACCTTCGCAAAGGGCCAGCTGTTCAACCAGGGATTGACCGTGACCGCCATCCAGGGTGCTAGCACCAGGAGTCCCCACAGCCCGTAGACCACACTGGGCACCGCGGCCAGGAGTTCCACCAGAGTCGCCACGATGTTGCGAAATCGTCGGGGAATGAGAAAGACGATCGCGATCGACGTCCCGAGTCCGATAAGCACGGCGAGGGCGAGGGCGATGAGTGACGTCTCGACTGTTCCGACAATCATCGCGAGTCCACCGAAGGGGCCGCCGGGCGACGACCAGCCCTTACCCGTGAGAAGCGTCACGCCATGGTGCAGCCACGTGGGCAGCGAACTCCAGAAGATCGTCCCAACGAAGCCCAGACTGATGATGCCAAAGAGCACTGCCGCGGCCAGAAGAACGTAGTGGTACCACGTGCGATCGGCGGTGGCGGAGTTGAACTCCGCCACCGCCTCATCGCGTACGTGCAGGTCAGTAGGTATGAGGGTCACTCTCTTGACTACCTACTCCCTTGCACTTGTGTTGCTCGTTTTTAGTTACGAATTCTGGGTAACGCAGACTGTGCCGTTGGCCGTTACTTGCTTCAAAAGCGCGTGCGCGTAGGTGCGAACACTCGTGGGCAGTGGTACGTAACCCTCAGCCTTCGCGATTGCGTTCTGCGCGTAGTGCGACTCCCAGTCCAGGTACTTCGTGACTGCCTCGCAGGTGCCTTCATTGGTCTGAGCCTTGGGCACGATGGCCCAACTGTAAGTAGCGAAGGGCCAGACGTTGGTGCCGGGCTCGTCCGTGATTGAGAAGTTCGCGGTCGACAGGCCCGAACCAGCAGCTGCCGCGGCCGCGGCGATGTTGGTCAAATTGGGCTGGAGCCACTGGCCGTTCTTGTCCTGCAACTGTGACACCTGGATGGCGTCATTTCCGGGGATGAGAACGTAGCTGTACTCCACGTAGCCAATCGAGCCGAGCGTATTGACAATGCCCTGCGCCATGGCCGCGTTGTTCGCAACGCCGTTGATGTTCGTCGCGCCCCACGCGCCGCCCGCGCCTTCCATTGGACTGCCACCGTTAGGCGCGTGACCGGAGTTACCCGCCTGGGAGAGGTAGTACGTGAAGGCTTCTGTGGTGCCAGAACCAGCGTTGCGGTACAGCACCTTGATGGTGTTGCGCGCTTCGTTGTTGGTCGCGAGGGCCGCCAGGGCCTTGCCGATAGACGTGCCCGTGCCACCATTGGTTGCCACGATCGCCGCGTTCGACCACGTCGTGATCTTTCCGTCGTAGATCTGGGCAATCTCAGCAGCCGTGAGCTTAAGGTTGTCGAAGCCCGCGCCGAGGTTGTAACCGACAACGGCACCACCCAAGGCGTAGGGAACCTGAACGTAGTTCGATTCGGTCGTGCCGGTCGGCAACGTCCCCGCCGCCGCGGTCATCGGTACGTCAGAGAAACCGATAGCAACGGAACCGTTAGCTATGGCCGTACGACCCGTTCCCGATCCGGCCGCCGGGTACGCGCTGAAGGACACTTTGCCGCCCGCGGTGTAACCCGTCGATCCACTAGTGGTTGCACCGACCAACGGTGCGTCGAACGACGAACCGTTGATGGCCAATGTCACCGTGCTGGGAACGTTGAGGTCGATGTCACCCTTTAGGTTCGTGCCCTGCAAGCTGGGCTTGGTACGAGACCATCCCTTAGGGCAAACCTTGGTGAAGGTCTTGGTTCTAAGCGCCGTGTTGGTCAGTTCGTAGCAAGTGATTTTTTTCGCCTTTGCGGCACCGCTTGCGGGCAACGTCGCCACGGTCAGGAGGCCAGTCGCAGCGAGTGAAATCGCCGAGAGTGCCCTGAGTGTCTTTTTCATTCTGAACTTTCCTCCTAAAGAAAGTGGTGCAATGTGACTCGACGATTCGACGCTCGAACGTGTTGTCGCAAGCAACCTAAGAAAGGAAAGTAAACGGGAGGTGACTAGCAAGACCTGCCAGGGTGAAATGAAAGAGAAATCCTAAAAAGACAGTAAAAATAAGGTCTCAGTCACAACAACTATCTCGCCAGCCGCAGCTAGAACATCGAAAATGCGCGTGTTCGGGGCGTAACGACGACCCGCAGTAAGGGCATTCGGAGAATATGGCCTGGGGACTGGCACACGCCAACGCGGCAATAGGTGCAGTGGACATGGACGAGTTCAAGTCGAAGGACACACTCCCATTGTTCACGTGCGACGATCCCAGGGCAATCACCCAGTAAATAAGTTTTAGCGACGCGCCGTCACGCCCTAAGAACGGCGGCCGTCTCAGGGCTCAGTTGACCGAGTCGGTAGTGAGAGCGGCAGAGGACTTGGTAGTGGACGGCCCCCTCACTCACGTCACCCGTCACGAACTGCGTACCCTCACGAGCGACGACACCGTCAACCACGCGCGCGTTGCAGCGGCCCTTCTTACCGCACCAGCACGACGACGTGAGCGGCAGTTCGTGCGCCCAGTCGGCGATCGCGAAGAGCCGAGCCGAAGAGGGAAAGACGTTCAAGAGAAAGTCCGCCGAAAGCCCGAAGGCGTGGACGTCGACGTCGAGGTCATCGACGAGCCGGGCAAGCGCGTCGATCTGGGCGACGCTCGCGAACTGCGCCTCGTCGATGACCAGTATCTTCACGCCACGGCCGATGAGTTCTTCCACGTTTCGGTCGATGTCCGCACCAGGCACGATCGCTTCAGCGGCGGCCTCAATCCCGATGCGACTCGTGACCATTCCGTCGTCACTGCGATCGCCAAAGGTCCATAACGCGACGTCACTTCGACCCTCTCTCAGTTGCCAACAGAGTTGTAGCGCCAGGGTGGACTTGCCGGCGGCCATGGTCCCGTAGGTAAAGGTAAGTTCAGCCATCTCTTCTTCTCTCGAACGCTCCACGATACCGCCGAGGTCTCGGGGACTCGCGAGGTCAGTTCACGCTATGACGCGTCGCCACTAAATTGGGTTGGTGGAACCCGTGATGCGCACCATTGCCTTCGTGCGCAATGAGCGGCGTGACATGAGCGACGACAATTGGGACGACTTCGTCTCCACGATCGAGTTGGCCGACGACGTTCCGAGCGCGGCGCTGCGCGGGCTCGACGAGTTCTCGCACGTGGAGATCGTGTTCTTCGCGTCCCTCGCCGAGAACGTGCCGCCCGGGCCCTGGCACCGCCGCCCCCGAGGGAACACGGAGTGGCCGGACGTGGGAATCTTCGCGCAACGAAACAAGGACCGACCGAATCGTCTGATGCTCTCGATCGTCGCCATAGAGAGAGTTGACAAGAGGTCCCTCGTCGTTCGAGGTCTCGACGCCATCAACGATACGCAAGTTCTCGACATCAAACCGGTCTACTCCTGGAGCGGACCACGAAGTGAGTTACGCGTTGCTAAGTGGAGCGAGGAACTGGGCGAGAACTACTTTTAGGCTGGCGCGACTAACGAGTAGGGATCATCGGCCAGTCACACAGTTCTTCCTCGCTGAAGAACTCGCTGCAATGATTTCGTCACTTGTTGCTTCCGGTTGGCACAGGAGAACTTGTCAGCCTGGAGACCGACGAGGCGGCGCTGTCGGGGCGTCCCCAGGACCAACTTTGTGCTCTCTCTCACCTGACCCTATAATGCCGCGATGGCGGGCGATAACGTTCACGAGGGCACCATTTCGTTTGGTGAATGGTTAACGTGGTATCGAGTCACCGGTGATTTGGACTCGGGGATGACGCCATTAGTGGTGGTGCACGGTGGTCCGGGTTGCACGCACGACTATCTCCTCGCACTCGCCGACGTCGCCGAAAGCGGGCGCCCCGTCATTCATTACGACCAGCTCGGCGGTGGGCGTTCAACGCACCTGCCCGATCGTGGCGGCGACTTCTGGACCGTTCAACTCTTCTTGGACGAGTTGGACAACCTTCTCGACTCACTCGGTATCGCCGACGACTACCACCTCTTGGGTCAGTCCTGGGGTGGGATGCTCGGCGCCGAACACGCCATTCGCCAGCCCGAGGGACTGCGTTCAGTCGTGCTCTCCAACTCACCGGCCTCGATGGCGCTGTGGGCCAGCGAGGCCAAGATTCTGCGTGGGCAATTGCCGCCCGATGTCGAGGCGACCCTCGATCGGCACGAGGCCGACGGCACCACCAACGACTCCGAGTACCTCGCCGCGTCGCAGGTCTATTACGACGAGCACGTTTGTCGCGTCGTGCCGAATCCCCCAGAAGTCGTGCGCACGTTTGAGTTCCTCACCGAGGACCCCACCGTGTACCACACGATGAACGGACCGAACGAATTCTTTTGCATCGGGACCCTGAAGAACTGGAGTGTCGTCGATCGTGTGCAGCACATTGTGGCGCCGACCTTATTACTTTCTGGACGCTTTGACGAGGCGACGCCAGCAACGGTCCAACCCTTCTTCGACTCGATCCCCGACGTGCGCTGGGAGATCTTTGAAGCATCGAGCCACATGCCCTTTATCGAAGAACGCGAACGCTACCTGTCGGTGGTCGAGGACTTCCTCGCCCAGCACGACACCTGAGCAAGAGGCCGTATCTAAACAATAAAAGGGGAGCATGATGGCCAAGCAGTTAGTCCAGAAGGCGTTCGTAACGTTCGGGGCGCTCGCTCTGATGTCGAGCATGCTGGTTGCGTTGGGGCCGGTGACGCCCGCGGGCGCGGCCTTCACCTACCAATCCAAACACGCGGGTGGCACCGTGCACTTGTTGGCCTCGACGGCCGGAGGCACGTTGGACCCCCAGGTCAACTACACCCTGCAGTACTGGCAGTTGTACCAAGCGTCGTACGACGGCCTCGTGAGTTTCGAGAAAGTCAGCGGCCAGTCGTCGTTTAACGTCGTGCCCGACTTAGCAGTCGCGATGCCTACGGTCACCAACTCAGGCAAGACCTACACCTTCAAACTGCGTACCGGCATAAAGTTCTCGAACGGTCAGACCATGACCGTGAAGGACGTGCTCGCTAGCTTCCAGCGGATCTTCAAGGTCTCGAACCCCAACTCGGGTACGTGGTACAACGACATCGTCGGGGGTCCCGCGTGTGTTACGACGCCGGCGACGTGCACGTTGGCTGGCGGTGTGGTGGTCAACGCGTCGACCAATTCCGTGGTCGTACACCTGATCAAGTCCGACTCGGAGTTCCTCGACCAACTCGCGGTGCCCTTCGGGTCCATCTTGCCGGCAAGCACGCCGGGCAAGGACCAGGGTGACGTGCCGATTCCCGGCACGGGCGCGTACACGTTCTCCAAGTACAACCCCACGACCGGACTGACCATGGTCCGCAATAAGTACTTCAAGGTCTGGTCGGCCGCGGCGCAGCCTCAGGGCTACCCCGACACGATCGAAGAGACGTTCGGTCAGACCGTGGAGTCCGAGGTGACGTCAGTGGAGAACAACCAGGCCAACTGGATCTTCGATCCGCTGCCGACGGACCGTCTCCAGCAGATCTCCACTAAGTACGCGTCTCAGTTGCACGTGAACCCCCTCACTGCCGACTGGTACGTGCCGATGAACGTGAACCTCGCGCCGTTCAACAACGTGAAGGCCCGACAGGCGCTTAACTACGCGATCAACAAGAACGACGTCGTCAACCTTTACGGCGGCGCGAAACTAGGTCAGCCGACCTGCACGGTCTTGCCGCCAGGATTTCCTGGCTACAAGGCGTTCTGCGCGTACAACAGCACGAGTTCCTCGACCTACAAGGGACCGAACCTCACGAAGGCCAAGGCCCTGGTGAAAGCTTCGGGCACCGCTGGTGACAAGGTCGGCATCGTCGTCACGAACGACCCGGTGAACCTCGCGGTGGGTCAATACATCCAGAGCGTATTGAACTCGCTTGGCTACAAGGCCACCGTCAAGCCCTTGTCCGCCAACATCCAGTTCACCTACATCCAGAACACCAAGAATAAGGTCCAGATCAGCGTTAGCCAGTGGTACCAGGACTACCCCGCAGCCTCAGACTTCTTGAACGTGTTGCTCAGCTGCGCGAACTTCCACCCCGCCTCGGACAACAGCATCAACATATCGGGCTACTGCAACAAGGCCATAAGCGCGAAGATGCTGCAGGCGGAAGCCCTCGAGTTGACCAACCCCACGCAGGCCAACACGATGTGGGGCTCCATTGACCAGCAGATCATGACGACCGACGCGCCGTGGGTCCCGCTGTTCAACCCTAAGTTGACTGACTTCGTCTCGAAGGGCACGGGGAACTACCAGTTCTCGAAGCAGTTCTACATGTACGTGGACCAACTTTGGGTGAAGTAGTAAACACAGAAGAACTCAGCACCATTGACCAAGCCGGTAACGGTGTGACGACCGCCAGGGGACCTGAAAGCCCCTGGCGGTCGTCACTACGCCAACTTCGTAGAAATAAGGCGGCCATGGCTGCCTTCGGGCTTCTCGTTTTCATCGTGACGGTGTGCTTGTTGGCCCCGGTCTACGCACACAACATTGCCCACGAAAATCCCTTCACTTCGAACCTGAACGGCACCCTCCGACTAGGTCACAAGACCGTCAACGTTCTGCAGGCCAACACCCAGGGCCTCGGACTTGGCGTCACGCCCATCGGCCCCACCTGGCACTTCTCGACGTACTTCCTGGGCGCCGACGCCCAAGGTCGCGACGTCTTCGCCCGGCTGCTCTACGGCGGACGCACCAGTCTGTACATCGGCTTCACCTCGGCCATGATCTGCTGCGTCATCGCTGCCCTGCTCGGACTCATCTCGGGCTACTTCGGCGGTGCGATCGACTGGCTGATTTCTCGACTGTTCGACATCGTGTGGGCTTTTCCCGTTTATCTGCTCGCGATCTCGTTGTCGGTGGTGCTCCTCACGAATGGCATCAACATCGTCTTCATCCATCTCCAAGCTGGCTCGCTCTTCCTGCCGATCCTCATCATCGCCGCCGTCTACGTGCCCTACGTTGGTCGACCGGTCCGAGGCCTCGTGTTGTCGCTGAAGGAGCGCGAGTTCATCCAAGCCGCCATCGGCGCAGGCGCCTCGGACTGGCACATCTTGCGTAAGGAGATCCTGCCCAACGTGATGCCCAGCATCATTGTCTTCTTCCCACTCATGGTGGCCTTTGACATGCTCACGGAATCGGCGCTTTCCTTTCTCTCCATCGGCGTCCAACCACCGGCGGCCAGTTGGGGCACCATCATCAACGACGGACTCGACCTGCTCTACACCCGACCGTGGGTGGCGATGGCGCCGGGAATCATGATCGTGATCACTGCGGGCGCGCTCAACGTACTGGGCGACGGCTTCCGAGACGCCTTTGACCCCAAGGCCAAACTGCGCGGTTCAATCTAAATGTTCTATTTCATAGTTCGCCGATTCGCCTCGGCCGTCTTGGTCCTCTTCACCATCAGCGTGACGGTCTTTCTCATCTTTTTCGCCACGCCCGGCGTCGATCCGGCCGCGCGCATCGCCGGACGCAGCGCGTCGGCGCAAGTGCTCGCGCAAGTGGCGAAAGAGTTCGGGCTCAATCGGCCACTGCCCATCCGCTACCTCTTGATGATGGATCACCTCTTCATCAAACAAGACCTCACGTCCTACGTGAACGTTGGCGAGCGCGTGGTGCCCCAGATCACCCAGGCCGCGCCGGTCACCCTCTCACTCATCTTCGGCGCCGCCGTGATCTGGTTAATCGTGGGTGTCCTGGGCGGCGTCGTTGCCGCGGCGAACCAGGGAAAACTCATCGACCCAGTCATCATGTTCGTAGGCATCGCCGCGGTGTCCGTGCCCGCCTACTGGCTCGGCCAAGTGATGAACCTTTTGACCCAGGGCACGTTCCACTCGTCGATCTTCGCCTGGGTGCCGCCCCCGGGCTACGTCTCGTTCACGACCAGTCTCTCCCAGTGGTTCCTCCATCTCCTCTTCCCCTGGTTCACGCTGGCCGCCCTCTACGCGGGGATCTACGCGCGCGTCCTGCGCGCCGAACTCGTGAACGCACTCAATGAGGACTACATCCGCACGGCACGAGCCAAGGGTCTCTCCGAGCGTCGTATCCTTTTCCGTCACGCCCTGCGCTGTTCGTTGATCTCAATCGTCTCGCTGTTCGGACTGGACTTTGGTGCGCTCATCGGGGGAGCCGCGCTCCTCACCGAAGTCGTCTTCGGACTTCCCGGCGTCGGCTATCTGACGTACGTCTCGCTGCAGAGTTTGGACCTTCCGATGATCATGGGGTGCGTCATGTATGGCGCCTTCTTCATCGTCCTCGCGAACGCCGTCGTGGACGTGCTCTACGCCTACTTGGATCCGAGGGTGCGCCTTGCCTGAGTTGAACACCGAACGAGTGCCTGTCTTGAGCGTTCGTGACCTGAAGGTCTCCTTCGCCACACGCCAAGGCGTCCTTCGCGCGGTCGACGGACTCTCTTTCGACGTGGGACAAAAGGAGATTGTCGGCATCGTCGGTGAGTCGGGATCGGGCAAGAGCGTCGCCATTTACTCGATGCTCGGGCTCGTGCGAGAGAAGAACGTGACCGTCACCGGCAGTGTGCTCTTCGACGGCCGCGAGATCCTTGGACTGAGCGACAAAGAGCTCCAGCCGATCCGCGGGGGCTCGATTGGCATGATCTTTCAAGATCCCATGACCGCGCTGACGCCGGTCTACACGGTGGGCTGGCAGCTCGTCGAACAGATCCGCCAACACCTTCACCTAACCAAGGCCGCCGCGCGCCAGCGCGCCATCGAACTGCTCGGCCAAGTAGGCATCCCCGATCCCAAGTCCCGTGTGGATCGCTACCCCCACGAGTTCTCGGGTGGCATGCGTCAACGCGTCGTCATCGCGATGGCCCTGTCGTGCAACCCGCGACTCTTAATCGCCGACGAACCCACGACGGCCCTCGACGTCACCACCCAAGCCCAGATCCTCGACCTGATGTTGAAACTGCAGGACACCTACGACTCCTCCATCATCATCATCACGCACGACATGGGCGTCATCGCCGAGATGGCGCATCGTGTCGTCGTGATGTACGCCGGACGGCCCGTCGAGATCGCGCCCGAACTTGAGCTCATTCGCCACCCGCGTCACCCCTACACCTGGGGATTGCTCGACGCCGTGCCGCGCCTGGACACGAAGAACGAGCGCCTGCGCACCATTCGCGGCAACGCGGTATCGCCGCTCAACTTACCGCCGGGCTGCGCGTTCGCACCGCGCTGCGACTACGTGATGGATAAGTGCGCGGAGCGCCCACCCCTCGATGGTGAGGCCGGACACGTCGACGCCTGTTGGTTGAGTGAAGCCCAACGCGTCTCGATTCGTGGCACCGAGGTACGCTCGTGACCGACGACGTCGTCCTAAAGGCCACCGACGTCGTGAAGACGTTCTCCTCGCGGGGAAAGAAATTGGGCACGCGAGTCGTCGCGCACGCGGTCAACGGCGTCTCACTCGAAGTGAAGCGCGGCGAGACGCTCGGCATCGTGGGTGAATCGGGGTGTGGAAAGTCGACGCTCGCGCGCTGTCTCGTCCAACTCTCGCCCGTGACGTCGGGATCGGTGATCTTTGAAGGTACCGACCTCACAGGGCTCTCGAGGCGCCGACTACGTCCCTTTCGACGCAAGTTCCAACTGGTCTTCCAAGACCCCTACGCGTCGCTCAATCCGCGTCGCACGGTAGGCGACATCGTCGCCGAGCCCATGCGGATCAATCATCTGGGCAGTTCGAGTGAGATCGACGCGCGCGTGCGCGAACTCTTCACGACCGTGGGTTTAGACGCGGCCGCGATAAATCGCTACCCCCACGAGTTTTCGGGCGGCCAACGCCAACGCATCGGCATCGCGCGGTCGCTCTCACTCAATCCCACGTTGGTCATCGCCGACGAACCGGTGAGCGCTCTCGACGTCTCGATCCAAGCTCAGGTGCTCAACCTCATGGCTGACCTCCAGCAAGAGTTCAACCTCACCTACGTCTTCATCGCCCACGACCTCGGCGTCGTGCGACACGTCTCGAACCGAGTGGGTGTCATGTACCTCGGTGAGTTCGTCGAATTCGGCGACGCCGGTTCGCTCTACGAGACCCCGTTACACCCGTACACCGAAGCGCTCTTGTCCGTCGTTCCCGAGTTGAACGACACCGACGCACCACGCCGTGAACGCATCATCATTGCGGGCGACGTGCCGGACCCCGCGGACCGACCGAGTGGTTGCCCCTTCCATCCGCGTTGCCCCGTCGCGACCGACCTCTGTCGAGTGGAAAAACCCGAGTTGTTGACCATCGTCCCCGGTCGTCAAGTGGCGTGTCACTACCCACGCAACCTCGACGCGGTCAACGCCACCAGCACGACTACGTGAGTTCGAATCGGCGCTGACGCGTCGGCGGCGTTCACTCACCAGACTTAGACATCCACTCCGCAACGTCGTCTCGTCGCGGTCCGGTTGCCGGACCGAATTTACTGATCGCCATTGCGGCGGCGGCGTTCGCCCATCGGGCGGCGGCAAGGGGGTCGTGACCACTGGCGAGCTCGGCGACGAAGACACCGTTATGAACGTCGCCGGCACCGTTGGTGTCGACCACCGTCGTCGTGAATCCTGGAACGACGACCGCGTCGCGATGATTGAGAGCCACGGCACAACCCTCCGCGCCGCTTCGAACGAGTACGTCGAGAGTGTCATTTCGCGTCGCCAGTGACGTCGCCGCCTCGGCCGCGTCATCGCGGCCGGTGAGTGTCGTCGCTTCGGCCACGTTGCACAGCAGCCAGTTCGCGCGCGCGATCATCGTTTCGAGGTTCGACTTTGGAATGTCGACCATTCGTGTCGCGGGGTCAAAGAACACCGTCACTTCCAATGGGAGGCGAGCGATCCACGCCAGAACCAGGGCGCCGAGTTCGGGATACATGACGTTGTACCCGGACACCAAAACGTAGTCGCGCGCTCGCACCCCAAGCGCGTCGAGGTCGTTCGCGCGAAGCGTGGCTTCGGCGCCGGGCGACGTGACAAACGTGCGCTCACCGTCTGGCTCGAGGAGCACGACGCAGATCCCCGTGTCGAGGTCTACGTTTCGTGCGATGGGCGCCAGGATGCGTTCGCGTTCGAGCGTCGTGGTCGCGAGTTCGGAGAAGGGACCCGCGCCCAATCGGCCCGCGTACGTGACGGGCATGTGGTGTCGAGCAGCGGCACTCATGGCGTTAAATCCCCCGCCAGTCGTGACGAGTTTTTCGCTCGCGAGCGCGTCGCCCGCACGTTGTGGTAGCGCCGAAATCTTTAGCACCACGTCAATCAAGACAGTGTCGAGACAAAAAAGTCGCGGCGCGTCGCTCATAGACCAACACCCTAGTGAGCAGGTCGTGAAACTTCTAACGAACGATCGGGCGCTGGGCCGTCGTGCAATTGCTGATCACTGCGTACAATCGATGCCAGCGAAGCACAAGGCTGTCGCGAGGAGGAACCGTGAGCGACGATGTAGCTGAGCGACTAGGCACTGGATCTTCCGGCGTCCTACGAATCGAAGAAAACGGCATCAACGTCATCGCCGAGAACGAGCGAAAGGGCCATCCCCGAGACCTCTTCTGGCCCTGGTTCGGCGCGAACGTCTCGGTCCTCGGCTTGGGATACGGCGCGTACGTGTTGAACTTCGGCATCTCCTTCGCCCAGGCCCTCATCGTGGGCGTGATCGGAACGGTCTTTAGCTTCTTGCTCTGTGGCATTATCGCCACCGCCGGCAAGCGGGGCTCGGCACCCACCATGGTGCTCTCGCGCGCGGCCTACGGCGTGCGCGGGAACCGCCTCCCGTCAGCCATCTCGTGGTTGCTCTGTGTCGGTTGGGAGACCGCCCTGAGCGTTATTGCCGTCCTCGCCACGAATACCGTCTTCGTTCGCCTCGGATGGGGCGGGGGCGACGGTCTGAAGATCGTGGCGATGCTCGTCATCGCCGCACTGATCATCGGTGGCGGCGTGATGGGCTTTGACATGATCATGCGCATGCAGGTGATCATCACCGTCGTGACCGGCATCCTGACAATCCTCTTCATCGGCCTCACGGCGAAGCACATAAGTTGGCACGTCGTAAGCCACGTTCACAGTGGCTCATTCCAACTGACCATCGGCGCGCTGGTCTTCGTCATGACGGGATTCGGACTCGGTTGGGTGAACGTGGCGGCGGACTATTCGCGCTACCTGCCGCGCACTGCCTCGTCACGCGGCGTGGTCTGGTGGACCACCCTCGGCTCCTCCTTGGCGCCTCTCATCCTCATCGGTTTCGGACTTCTTTTGGCGGGATCGTCGTCGTCACTGCGCAGTGCCGTTGGCAATGACCCCGTAGGGGCATTGGCGAACTTGTTGCCCACCTGGTTCCTCGTGCCCTACGTCATCGTGGCCATACTTGGACTGGTTGGCGGTGCCGTGCTGGACATCTACTCCTCGGGTCTCGCGCTGTTGTCGGCGGGACTCAAGATCCCCCGCTACGCCGCGGCGGGCGTGGACGGCGTGATCATGTTGATCGGAACGATCTACATAGTCTTCGATAAGCAGAACTTCCTCTACCAGTTCGAAGGCTTCCTCATCACGGTGGGCGTCTTGATCGCTGCGTGGTGCGGCGTCTTCTTGGGTGACCTCTTGTTGCGCAAGAAGAACTACGTCGAGCGCGATCTCTTCCAGTCGTCGGGTCGATACGGTGACCTGCGCCTCGTGCCCATCGCGACCACCGTCGTGTCGAGCTTCCTCGGCTGGGGACTCGTCACGAACACCTACGCCTCTTGGCTCACGTGGCAGGGCTACTTGCTAAAGCCCTTCGGTCTCGGGGGCAAGACGGGTCACTGGGCCGGCGCCAACTTGGGTGTGCTCGTCGCCCTGGCCCTAAGTTTCGTACTCACCATTCTCTTCACGCGAGGCGACGTCGTGAGAGAAGAGGCCCTGGCCTAGCGCTCGACGTCGAGGCCGTCGCCGCTAGCGACGGTCTAGGACTTCTTGGTGATGAGATCGAAGCCCCACCACAGGGCCCACGCGAGCACGCCCGTCATCACGACGGCGAGGACGACACCGAGGATTCGAATGAGGAGTCGTCGACCAGTATCACGGGCGAACGAAAGTGCGACGAGTCCGATTGAGAACGCGACGACGACGCCCACGCCCGCTAGGACGGCCACGAGGACCACGTGGCCCAGCAGCGACCAGTCGACGAGAGAAGTGGCGATCACGTGGTGACGAAACGTCGGGTGGGCTTACGCCGCGACGACGGTAGCGGCTTCGGGTGGCGCGAGCGACTCGCCCCAGAGGTCGTTCACGTTCGTAGCGTTGATCGCGTGACGACGTGAACGTCGCACCAACAACGTGACGTACGCCGCAGCGACGATTGCCAACACTGCGACACCATACGTTCCGCCGATGAGGTGGGCGACGTAGTACGAGAAGGCGCCGAAGAGTCCGGCCGCCGGCAAGGTAATGACCCACGCCATGGCGACGTCAGCGACGAGTCGCCAGCGAACGGGCTGCTGGGGCGTCGCGGCGCCGACGCCAATGATTGAACCGGTGGCGACGTGCGTCGTTGATAGCGGCAGGCCCAAGTGCGACGACGTCAAGATCACGGCTGACGAGGCAATCTGCGCGGCAAATCCCTGTTGGGGCGTCAAGTGAGTGAAGCCGTGACCCATGGTGCGAATGATGCGCCACCCGCCAAAGAACGTGCCCATCGCGATGGCGACGGCGCAACAGACGACGACCCACGCGGGAGTGGAGGAGTTCGACGCGATCGTGCCGTTTGCGATCAGGGCCAGCGTGACGACGCCCATGGTCTTTTGTGCGTCATTGGTGCCGTGCGCGATGGAGAGCAGCGACGATGAGCCGATCTGTCCCACGCGAAAGCCCCACGTCGAGGTGTCGTGGTCGACCTTCGCCGTGAGACGTCTCGCGGCGAAGACGGCGACACCGGCGGCGACAAGAGCCACGAGCGGTGCCAGACCCGCTGGAATGATGACCTTCGAGATCAGACCACCCCACAGCACCGCGTGGCCGCCGGCGAGTACCACCATCGCACCAATGACCCCGCCGATCAACGCGTGACTCGAACTTGAGGGAATGGCGAAGTACCACGTGGTTACGTTCCACGCGATGGCGCCGATGAGTCCCGCGAAGATCACTGGCAACGTCACGAGATTCTGTGCGACGAGGGCACTGGCGATGGTCGCGGCAACTTTGAGCGAAAGGAACGCTCCCACGAGGTTGAAGAGAGAGCTGAGCGCCACGGCCGTTCGTGGCTTCAACGCCCCCGTCGCGATGGTCGGCGCGATGGCGTTGGCCGTGTCGTGGAAGCCATTCGTGAAGTCAAAGGCGAGCGCGACCGTCACGACGATAGCCAGTAGAAGCGTGTTGTGCATGCCTCCGTCCTAGCAAAGGAACTTTCGACTTCAACAGGAAATATCCCTAATGCGCACACATTTGTCACAGATTTAACCTTCGGATTACCCAGTTGGCGCTGACGTAAATTTCGCCGTGGCGAAGTGGAGTTCATGACTCTGTCCACGTCGCCATCGTTTCGAGTTGCCTTCCCCGAAGCGGACTTCCCCACGCTCCTAGACTGGCGTCGGGTCTGGTGAGGGAGCTTCATGAGAATCGGTGTTTTGACTGCTGGAGGCGACGCGCCCGGCCTGAACGCCGCGATTCGCGCCATTGGCGAAATGGCCCTGCGCGATGGCCACGAAGTCATCGGGATCGCGAACGGCTGGGCCGGGCTCGTGGGCGACTTCCAAGGTACTGCGCTCACGGCAAATGAACTACGCGGCGTGATCGGCCAAGGCGGGACGCTGCTCGGGACCGCCCGCTTCAATCTCGACAAACCCGCCGGCGGTCGCGAGTGTGTGCTCGCCGCCATCGAAGAGCACCTCGATGCGCTCGTCGCCATCGGCGGCGACGGGACGCATCGCATCTCGAGTTGGCTCGCCGAACGAGGCGCGCCCGTCGTGGGCGTACCCAAGACGCTCGACAATGACCTGCCAGGTACCGACTACTGCATCGGCTTCGACACGGCCATAAGTATCGTCGCCGAGTCCCTCGACCGCCTCCACACGACCGCCGCCTCACATCACCGTGTCATCGTCGTTGAGACCATGGGACGATCCACTGGTTGGGTCGCGGCCCTCGGAGGGCTGGCCGGCGGGGCCGACCTCATCGTCATTCCCGAGTTCCCCGTCACGATGGACGAAATCGTCGAACACATCAACCGACGCCGGAGTGCCGGTCTTGTGTACTCGATCATCGTCGTCGCCGAAGGCATCAACCTCGCCATTCTGGGGGGGGTCGAGACGGAAGAACTCTCGAACGAAGGCGTTGGTGGCGTTCGTCACGCCACGCGAGGCGTGGGCCATTTCGTCGCCGCGAAGATTGAAGAACAGGGTGGTTTCGAAGTTCGGACGACCGTCCTCGGTCACCTCCAACGCGGCGGAAGTCCAACCGCCCACGATCGCATCTTCGCCACGCGCGTGGGCGCTGCCGCGTACGAAGCGGTCATCGCGGAAGAGTTCGGCATGATCCCCGTCATTCGTGGCGACGACGTCGTTCTCGCGCCGCTGGCGACCGTCGCTGTCGGTCAACGAAAAGTCCCTCGAGAGATCTACGACCTCTGCGCCGTCTTCTTCTAGAGCGTTAGGCGGGGACGCTTCCTCTGCGCCAACGAAGAAACCTCGAAGCCACCAACCGGAGTCCCAGCATCAGGAGGCCGAGAAATCCGAAGGCCACGACGATAAAGGCGAAGGCGGTCCCTTGACCGGAGAGTACGCGTAAAACCATCCCCATCACCACCGTGCTGAGCCAGACTGCGACGCCGCCTCGCAGTGACGCTCCATCTCGACGTCGAAGCGTGAGGTACAGCCAACCGAGTCCTAGACCTACCGCGAAGGGCCAGGTTGTCGAGAGAAATCCCGCGAGGCGAAGGCCGTGATGGTGTGAGGAACGTCCAATGCCCACGAAGACCAGCACGATCAGAGCGTCCACGACGATCCACACGCGATTCATACGTGCAAACTCTACCGACTGGGGCCACTCGGCAATCTCATCTCCGTGCCGTGGACGCGACATTCGATGGCGGGCCAAGCGATTTTCGCTCAATTGCGCTGACTACTTAGACTAGAACGATGCACACACTCATCAAGATTGTTGGCGAGGACTTCGTCTATATAAGCGTCGCAATCGTGGGTGTCTATTGGCTACGCGCGAAGATGAGCGTCAAGAAAACGCTCGGGTGGCAGTTAGTTGCTGGCGGCGTCCTCGCGCTCGTGTTGTCCGTCGTTGCCGCGCATTTCTACTACGACACACGACCCTTCGTGACGCATCACCTCACGCCAATAATCCCCCACGCCGCCGACAACGGGTTCCCCTCCGACCACGCCCTATTCACGTCGTTTCTCGCCTTCACGATGGCCTCCTACTCGAGACGCACGGCGATCGTTCTCCTCGTGATCGCGCTGCTCGCGAGCTGGGCGCGCGTTGCCGCTCACATTCACAACCCGATCGACATCGTCGGATCGTTCGCCATCGCCGCGATTTCGGTGGTGGTGGTTCGCGTCGTCACGAAGTGGTGGCACAATCGCAGAAAGACCTCCAATTGGCGCTCGGCTAACTAGACGCCTATACCTAACGTAACGTCCAGATGTTCGAGGATCTGCGGCCACGAATCACGGTGACGACGTGCTGACGCTTCGTCGTAGAATCCACTGTGCGCGAGACGAAGGTTCGTCCCCACTTCCAAGGATTCGAGCTCAGCTCGTGCCACTGTCTCGGCGCGGTCGGTTCCGTTGCGGCCAGTGACCCACGTCTGTTCGATCAATCGTCCCTCTTCGACGCGCAGGATCTTCCCGTAGTGCGCGTAGCGTTCGCCCTCGTGAACACCGTCGAACCAGTACGGCTCGCCGGGAACCGCGTTGATGGAAATCTCTCCGGGCGACGTGAACCATGTGTCGAAGTGAATCGTCCACGCGACAAAGATCTCCGGGGCCGACGCCGCCATCGTGCGCTCCACTTTGAACTCGTGGCGCTCGGGAGTTGCGGAGAATGCATTGAGTGGTGGATCTTGTTTATCGATCATTTTTCCACTTCCTCCTTGCATGGCGACCCATGAGCCCCGAAAAGCGTCACGCGCGATGCGCTTGATTGGCTTGGCCGACATATAGATTGAGCGAAGGCGATGGTCAGCACGCCCGCATCACGAGTTAGTCGTGCGTCGCATTGGAGGACAGTGGGTACTGAAGAGGGACCGGGTCCCATCGCACTGGTGGGGTCGGGTGAGTACCTACCCCAGATGGCCGACTTCGAAGGAGCGCTCATCGCTGGTCGCGCTCCTCGCTACGTTCAGTTGGCCACCGCCGCGGTCCAAGACGGACCCTCGGTCGTCAATCATTGGCACGAGCTCGGCCGGACCCAAGCTCAGCGTCTCGGGGTCGAGCCCGTCATCGTTCCCGTCAACGACCGTTCCGACGCGGACAATCCGGACTTCGCCAAGATGATTGAGGGCGCGGGATTGATCTACCTCTCGGGGGGCGATCCCAACTACTTGGCGGACACGCTGCGCGACACAAAAGTGTGGCATGCCATCGAAGCAACGTGGCGCCAAGGCGCCGCGCTCGCGGGTTGCAGCGCCGGCGCGATGGCGCTCGGCGCGTGGATTCCTTCGCTGCGCCATCCGCGTAAGGGCAGCATCGCGGGACTCGGCATCCTCGAGCACCTCGGCGTTATCCCGCACTTTGACGCCTTCGCGGCACGAGTTCCCGACCTCTTGACCCGTTTTGTTCTTCCCGACGAGTCATTGATCACCGTCTTCGGGATCGACGAAGAGACGGCCCTCGTGGGCGGTCCTAAAGAGTGGACGGTCCAGGGACGTCAGAGCGTGTGGCGACTCGGCTCGAGTGGTCGAGAAGAGTTTCCCGTCGGCGCTACCGTCTCCACGCGCGGTTAGAAACCAGACTTTTCGTCACCAGCAGTCCGAGGCGGTACAGGTGCAGTTAGCGTGCGGCGACCTTGTCGAGGTGGTAACGAATCTGAATCGACGCCGCCGCTCCCTCGCCCACCGCCGACGCCAATTGCTTCGTCGAACCTTGCCGCACGTCGCCAGCGACGAACACGCCGGGCACGTTCGTTCGAAACTGCTCGTCACTCAGGATGAAACCGCGCTCGTCTAGTTCGAGCGCGCCGTCGAGAAACGCCGTGTTCGGATCAAGACCAATGAAGACGAACGCTCCCGAGGCTTCGTGAAGACGGCGCTCGCCGGCGACGCGATCCTCCAATTCGACCGATTCGAGTTGGCCCGTCGACCCACTTTTAAAACTCACGACCTTCGTGTTCGTGACGACGGTCATCTTCGGGTGCGCGAGCACTTTGTCTTGAAGGAGTCGACTTCCCGCCAACTTCTCGGAGTACTCCACGACGGTGACGTGGTCGGCGAACTGTGTGAGAAAAAGTCCTTCCTCTAAACCGCTATTCCCGCCACCGACGACCAGAACTTCATTAGCCCCTCGATAGAACGGCCCGTCGCACGTCGCGCAGAAGTGGATGCCGGCGCCAATGAGGTCGGATTCGCCGTCGGCGCCAGTGCGCCGGTACATCGAGCCCGTCGCCACGAGCACGGCGCGAGCCTGGTAGGCGTCACCCGTCGTGGTCGTCACCGCGACCCAGTCACCCTCCACACTCACGTCGCTCACGGCGACTGCTTGGAGGATCTCCACGCCGTAGCGCTCGGCCTGACGTCGGATGCGATCGGCGAGTTCGTGTCCCGCGACGCCGTCGGGAAAACCCGGATAGTTGTCGAGCCGCTCGGTGATGCCGGCTTGGCCACCAACGGAGGACTTCTCGATGATGAGGACACTCTGGTTCTCTCTCGCGGCATAGATCGCAGCGGTCAGACCGGTTGGTCCACCGCCGATGACGACGAGGTCGTAAGACCTGGACTTCGCCGAGCGAGTGATGCCCAACTTCTCGGCGAGTTCGTCGTTGCCCGGTTCGACGAGGTGTGAACCGTCGGAAAAGACGATGGTGGGAATGCTCCGACTCCCGCCGTTGATACGTTCGACGAGTTCGATGGCTTCGGGGTGCTGCTCTAGATCAACCCAGTCGTACGCGACGCGGTGTTCGCCCAGAAAATCCTTCGCTCGACGACAGTCCGGGCACCAACTCGCGCCGATGACGGTGATTGTGTCCTTCGCGAGTTCCATCAAGCTCCTCGTAACGATAAAGACGGGGTCCTAGCCGGCCTGATTGGTCACTTTAGTGGTCGACGGTACGTCAAGACGACGACGCCTTCGCCCGTCCTTTCGACGTCCTTCAGTTGCCAACGCGACGTGTCGAGACCTTCGTCAAAGAGGCGAGTACCCGATCCCACAATGATCGGGTGAATCCAGAGTCGATACTCGTCCACGAGGTCGTGTTTGTGGAGATAGCGCACGAATTTTCGACTTCCGACGACCACGAGACCTTTTCCGGGCTCTTCTTTTAGTACCTTCACCGCGTCCGCGACATCGCCGTGCAACAACGTCGCATTCCACGACACTTCGCGCAGCGTCGACGACGCCACGTACTTCGCCATGGCATTGATGCGATTGGCAAAACCGATCTCGTCACGTATCGTGGGCCACACCGCCGCAAATCCTTCGTACGTCTTGCGACCCAAGAGCAGCGCGTCGGCGTCGACGAATTGGGTGAGGATCATGGCGTTGTGATCGTCGCCGACGAACTGTCGTTGCCAACCACCGCGAGGAAACTCACTCGCGTCCCCGGGTCCTTGCATCACCCCGTCGAGGGAGAGAAACTCTTGCACGATGACGGGTCTCATGGTCACCTCCGGTCTGAAGAAAACTTTCGTGAATCGACGCCACCTGGCGTAGCGTCGTGGCTATGCGGGTCGCCACGACAACAAGTCAAGCACTGGCGATTCCATCGGCGCTTGGGACTGTCCATTCCAACGCCGTCACACTCATCGAGGGCGCCACGTCTACCACGAAGATCGGGCTACACCGGCGGTGAGCCACCCTCACCCCTCCATCGGCGTCGTACGTTCGATGAAGGAACGCGTGATCCGAGACGTTGCGCGAAGTCAAATCGCCTTCGCCCTCTTCATCGGAGTCTGCGTAGCCCTGCACCCCGGCGAGGTGCTTAAGGTCAACGAAGGAGGCCTCAGCAACTACGGCGTGCATCTCCAAACCGCCATCCCCTACACCTTGGCGCTCGCTCTGGCGTCGGCACTGTCCTATCGCGCCACGCGGTCTCTTCACACCACACGGCGCGAGACCCGACACTTCAAGTTGCTCCTTCTCGTCTACAGCGGGCTCACGCTGCTGACCCTCGTGACCACCTACGGCTACACCCTCGACACGCCCCAGCTGGATCTTCATGATGCCGTCGGCGTCATGATCACTCTGTTCGAGTTCGCATCCTTACTGTGGATGTACTTCATCGTCCGTCGTCTCGTCGTCGTGGTCGTCGTGGGTTTCGCTGGCTTCGTACTCGCCGCATTGACGTTCTTCGGTGTACTACACGTGTTGTTCTTGACCCAAGTGCTTATCGGAGGAGCCTTCGCCCTCCTGTTGGTGAGAACGAGTCGAGAGTTGGCCTAGGTCACGAAGTGCACGCAACCTAACCACGCGTTTCCAACGTCGAGAGTCTTCTGGCCCTCAGACGAAGGGACTCCGGCGAGGCGCTAGGGAAGTGGGACCCAACCCAGCGCGTTCGCGAACGACGGCCTCGAAAGCGTCGGGGCTGTCGGGCGTGACGAACGGCTTTACTTTTTTCTCGTTGTCAAGAATAAAACCGAACTTCTTCGCGGGACGCCGTACCTCCAAATTCACCCAGTACCTGAAGGTTCCCGTTCCCCAGATTCGAACTTTGCCTCGTAGTGGACGTAACAGGACTCGTCGGATGCCCATGATTTCGGTGTAAGGAATGTCCTTGGTTCCGTAGGGAAAGTAGTGCCAGTGAATGCGCAACAACGTAGAAGTGCACTCGATCTTGGCGTCGTGGTACTCCGCGCTTATAGGCGAACCCTACCTCTGGTCCTGGCGATTCGTGGAGCGGTGAGTTCGTCCAGCGAACTACGGGAACGTTACCGACGTGGCCGTGACGAACTTCGCGGGCTTGGCGATCGTAACCTTTTCGTCCCACTTTGAAAACAATACGTTGCTCGATACTTTTTGGCCGCTCACGACACCCGAGTCCGTTAACGCGACCGGCCGATAGGGCGCGGTAGTCGATACGTACAGCGTCTGGCTACCGCCGCTACCTCCCGACGAGGATGCCAAAGTACCCCTGATCGCCACGGCCTCCTGGCCGTTTATCTTGAAGACCCCGGCATCCTTCAACGCGCTGACGCCCTTTATTTGTTGAAGCAACGAGGGAAGAAGAATGCCAATCGCGATGTTGGCGTAGTTCTTGTTCGTGGAAGGAACGAGTACCCACTCGTTCGCCAACTTTGTATTCTTCACGCCGAAGTCCTGTGCGTACGACGTTTTATCTCCAAAGATGTAAAGCGTCTTGCCAAGGAGTCTGCTCGTTTCGGTCCCCCCACCCAACTTCTGCGTTTGCACGCCCTCGGTCAAGGAACTGTCGGTCGAAAGGGTGATTTGCACGACACCCGCGTAAGCATCCGTCGAGACGTAGTGAAAACTGCCTGCGCTCTTCATGGCCGACGTGGCGAGCGCAAGGATCTGCGCCGGTGTTTTCGCGCCGAAGGGGTTCGACGCGGCATTCGCCGATACCACGGAGCCGAAGACGATCACCAGAACGGCAGCGGACGTAAAGAAGGAAAGTCGTAAACGCATGGGACTCCAGGATCGGGTTGATGGCGCTCCGTGGCGCAAGTAGCGAAGAACTTTACCACTCGGATTTGCGCCGATGGGTGCAGCGCGGCGTTACAGCGAACCGACGATGCTTTTGCGGTACGCCTCAATCGTGCCTTCGTGTGTCGTGCATGAGGCACATCGCGAACTGATCGACACCGAGTTCATCACGCTCGGCGAGGCGCTTTCGATGGTGCGCAACCGGGCCGAGAAGACAGAATCGATCGATGACCTCGTCGGGGCGAACGTGGCGTCGGGATTGCCGACCTTGCCATGATGGCTGTAGTCGTCGCCCTTGTGACCCTTGATGAAATCAGCTGACGCGGGAGGAACGAGGTTCGAGTCGTCTCCGTAGCGTCCGACGATGTCGGCCACATGGTTGCCCACCATGCCACCGAACCAACGAACCTGATTGCGCTGGTGCGCGAGGTCGCCGCCCACATGCGCGGGCGCGGCCACGCACGCCTTGTACTCCCCTAAATAGAGTCGCACCGAGCCGGGGGCCAAAATTCGATTGCCCCGACAGTAAGGTCAAGTTGTGGGACAACACCCAATCTTCGCCGTTTTGGTTGGGACGCTGTTGAAGATTCCTTACGAGAGTGCGTCGTTCGGGCACCCGATATCGTCACGGGCCGCCGTGACGCAATTCAACGACCACCCCATCAAAGAGGCGGCCGAAGATGCTCTCGCTATTGCGCGTCACCTCGTTTTTCGTGGGCCGCGTTGAGCAAGCGGTCAAAGAAGGACGCCCGATGCCAGGATCTGGGCCGCCTCTATTGCAGCATTGAATGCCACGAGGGATCGTGGCATGATACGAAGTACGCCGCTCGACCTGCGCCACCCGCAGTACTCAACCCGGAGGTCGAAGGAGGTTCGCCTCAGATGATGAACGACGCTCCAGGCGACCTGGAGTGTGAGATCGTCAAGGGCTTCACGCGCGACATCCTCCACGTCGCCGAAAGCGATATCAAATTGGCAGATTTCACTGTCAGGAACAACCATCGAGAAGGCGTCCCCGACGACCCTGAATCGACGCGGAAGATTCGGCTGTCGTTTCGCCGCATCCGCTATCGACTCAAGACAATGGCCGCCATCGAGAGTTCCCTGGGCGCGGAGTTGCTCATCGGACGCTTGCGCGACGTCGGCAAGCCCTTCGGTCGGCTTCGTGACGCCGAGATCCTCGAGTCGAGTGTCATCAAGGCGCTAGGCGACCGGGCCGACACGCCGCAGGGTCGTCAACTAATGGAGATCACCGCGCACGCGCGTCGCGTCGAGCAACAGACCACCACTCACCTCCTTCACTCTGACACGTATCGAGAGACTCTCAATGAAGTGAGCAAGTTTCGCCGTTCGCTTCCTTCTCGTCAGTCAACGCCCGATATGTTACAACCGATGGCCGAGCGCGCCATGCGGCTGTCGTGGCGATCGCTACGCCGAGCGGCGCTCAAGGCGAAACGCAAACCCACGGACATCAATCTTCACCGCACTCGAATTGCGGCGAAGCGAACTCTCTACGCAGCCCAAGCGCTCTCAGACGTGCTCGGAACGCCGGTCGAGGAGTTTGTGAGCAAAGTTGACGAATTGCAAAAATATCTCGGCAACCAGCACGACCTGGCTATCGCGTCGAAGTGGTTTGCTCAAGTCTCCAAGGACTACCCGGCCCTACACAATTTCGCCAGATCGCTCGCGCGAGAGGAGCGTAAGCGCGCGGACAAGCGATCAAAGCGCTGGACGAAGTATTGGAAGTCCCTTGAGGTCCAACAGCTCACCAAGCGATGGTGAGAAACACCGCACCGAAAAAACGCGTTCTTGCTTGCTAGACCTGACCGATAATGAAGTCGCGATAGGCGTCGATGGTGGCGCCGGGCTGGTCGTGCATAAGATAAAGCGAAAACTGATTCACGCCGAGCTCACCCAACTCACTGAGGCGATCGCGATGTTGCTCGATCGTCCCGAGCACACAGAAGCGATCGATCACCTCGTCGGGGACGAACTCGGCGTCCGGGTTCCCGGCTTGACCGTGGTGACTGTAGTCGTAGCCCTTGCGTCCCTTAATGTAATCGGTCAACACGGACGGAACGATGTTCGGATCATCGCCGTAGCGTTCGACGATGTCGGCCACGTGATTGCCCACCATGCCACCGAACCAACGAACTTGATTACGCTGGTGCGCGAGGTCGCCGCCCACGTACGCGGGCGCGGCGACGCACACCTTGTATTCTTCGGTGCTTCGTCCCGACGCGCGAACCGCCTCGTGCGCCGTTTCGATCGCCCACTTGACGACGAAGGGGTCGGCGATCTGAAGGATCAGTCCGTCAGCTTTACTTCCCGCAAGTTCCAACGCCTTGGGACCGTAGGCCGCCATCCACACGTCGAGGTGACCGTCTACAACCCAGGGCATCGTGACGGTTCGATCGTTGATGGCGGCGTCACGACCTTCCACGAGTTCTTTGATCACGGTCATGCACGCCGAAAGGGTGGCCAAGGACGCGGGCGTTCCACCCGTCACGCGAAGTGCCGAGTCTCCACGACCGATGCCACAGATGGTTCTCGGCCCGAACATCTCGTTCAACGTGGCGAAGAGCGACGCCGTCACGGTCCAGTCGCGCGTGATCGGATTGGTCACCATGGGACCAACGGTGATGTGATCAGTGGCGCTCAGAATCTGGGAGTAGATGACGAAGGGCTCTTGCCAGAGCACCACCGAGTCAAACGTCCAAAAGTGTGAGAACCCTGCGTCTTGCGCACGCTGGGCTAGTTCAACGACTTTCTTTGCCGGCGCGTTCGTTTGCGCGACGAGTCCAAAGTCTATTACGTGGACCTTCCCGGCGCGTCCGGCTCGACGCAGACGATCAGCCAGCCGCGGGCGTGCTCGATCATCGGAGGAACCCATTGAGGCCTCGGCGAAGGAACTGACCGTGACCCTTTCGTCCTACGTACTGTTCGTTTTCGATCACGACGGTTCCCCGTGAGAGCACCGTCTTCACCGCACCCTTAACTGTCATCCCCTCGTACGCCGAATAGTCGACGTTCATATGGTGTGTGTCGACCGAGAAGGTGTGGGTGGCGTTGGGATCGTAGAGCACGATGTCCGCGTCCGATCCCGGGGCGATGAGTCCCTTCTTCGGAAAGAGACCGAACATCCGTGCCGGCGTCGTGGCCGTGACGTCTACCCAACGAGCGAGCGAGATCTCGCCCATCGCGACGCCCTGGAAGATCAAGTCGACGCGATGTTCAATGCCGGGGATGCCGTTCGGGATCTTGGAGAAATCGCCCAGACCAAGTTCCTTCTGTTCCTTGAAGCAGAAGGGGCAGTGGTCCGTCGAGACGATGCTGAGGTCGTCGGTGCGAAGGCCCCGCCAGAGATCGGCGTGGTGACGCTCGGGACGAAGCGGTGGCGAGCAGACGTACTTCGCGCCCTCGAATCCCTCTCGAGCAAGATCGGCGTCGGAGAGGAAGAGGTACTGCGGACAGGTCTCGGCGAAGACGCTCTGGCCGCGATCTCTCGCCTCGACCACTTCATCGAGCGCTTCTGCGGCGGAGAGGTGGACAATGTAGAGCGGCGCGTGCGTGACGAGGGCAAGTTGAATGGCCCGGTGCGTCGCTTCGCCTTCGAGCGCGACCGGACGGGTCAGGCCGTGGAATCGAGGACTGCCCTCCCCCCTCGCGAGCGCTTGGGCGACCAGCACGTCAATGGCGATCCCGTTTTCCGCGTGCATCATGATGGTCGCGCCAATCGAGGCGGCTTGTTGCATGGCTTGGGTGATCTCGCCGTCGGTGGAGTAGAAGACGCCGGGGTAGGCCATGAACAACTTGAAACTGGAGAGACCCTCGTCGACGACGAGGTCCATCTCCTTTAAGGACGCCTCGTTCACGTCCGACACGATCATGTGAAAGCCGTAGTCGATGGCGCAGTTACCCTCGGCCTTGGCGTGCCACGCGTCCAGTCCTTCTCGAAGGCTCCTGCCCTTGGACTGAATGGCGAAGTCGATGATGGTGGTCGTGCCCCCGAAGGCCGCCGCGCGTGTTCCCGTTTCGAAAGTGTCGACCGAGTGCGTGCCCCCGAAGGGCATCTCCAGATGGGTGTGCCCGTCGATGGCGCCGGGGATCACGTACTGACCGGCCGCGTCAATGACGCGGTCCGCGCCAACTCTCCAGAGCTCTGACGTGGTGGTGCCCGGCGCGGCGAGTCCGACGATGATGTCGCCGTCGACGAAGACGTCCGCCGCGAAGGGACCACTCGCGTTAATGACGGTGCCGCCACTTATCAAAGTCTTCATGGAAGTTTCCTTCTTTCTTTGCGTATCGGCGCTGACTAGGGGGCGACCAGGCTTCCGTAGCTGTCCGGGCGTCGGTCGCGATAGAACGCCCAGGTGTGACGTACTTCCTTCAACACGCCGAGGTCGAGGTTGCGCACGATGACTTCGTCCTCCGTGTCCGAGGCGGCCTCCCCCACGAGTTGACCGCGAGGGTCGACGAAGTACGACGACCCGTAGAAACTGTTGTCGCCGAGATCTTCGACCCCCACGCGATTGATGGCCCCGACGAAGTACTCGTTCGCGACCGCCGCCGCTGGCTGTTCGAGGTTCCAGAGGTAGGCGGAGAGTCCCCGACTCGTCGCCGAAGGGTTGAAGACGATCTTCGCGCCGGCGAGTCCGAGCGCGCGCCATCCCTCGGGGAAGTGACGGTCGTAACAGATGTAAACGCCAATCGGACCGACGGCGGTCTGAAAGATCGGGTAGCCGAGGTTGCCCGGTCGAAAGTAGAACTTCTCCCAGAATCCGCGCACCTGGGGAATGTGGTGCTTGCGGTACTTGCCCAGATACGTGCCGTCAGCGTCGATCACGAAGGCCGTGTTGTAGAAGACTCCTTCTTGTTCGACCTCGTAAATGGGCACAACGAGCACCATGTGAGTCTCTCGAGCCAACGCTTGCATCAACTCGGTGGTCGGCCCAGGAATGGACTCGGTGTAGGCGAAGTACGCAGGGTCTTGCACCTGGCAGAAGTAGGGGCCGTAGAAGAGCTCCTGAAAGCAGAGAACCTGTGCGCCTTGACTTGCCGCCTTGCGGGCCAAGGCCACGTTGGCGGCAATCATTGACTCTTTGTCGCCGGTCCACTTCGTTTGGACGAGTGCCGCGCGCACGATCTCGTTGGTGGTGTCCGTTGGGGTAGTCATTCGCTTCACCTCGAAGTTCTTTTCAACGTGGAAATGCCGTACGAATATCTCCTGCGTCGAAGGTACTTTCGACCAGATGTGGATACTAGACCCGAACATCGAGTAGTTCGTGGGATTACCTTCGCTCGGGCGTAAGGTCAGCCTATGAATCTGAAACAACGCGGCGTCGATCTCGGGTTCAAGGTGTTGAACTCCACGCACCGCACGGTTTTTCATTTGAGCGCAGGCCACGTCGGCGGTTCGATCATGGGCAAGCCCATGATCGAGTTATTGACCGTCGGGCGGAAATCGGGTGTGGCCCGTTCGACCATGCTCTTGGCGCCCGTCGTGGACGGCGATCGAGTGGTCCTCGTCGCGTCCAAAGGAGGCGACGATCGAGACCCCGATTGGTACCGCAACCTGCTGGCTCATCCTGACGTCGAGCTGACCATGAACGGCGAACAACGCCCGATGCGAGCGCGCTCGGCGAACCTCGAAGAAGAGGGTGAACTGCGGCCACGCGTGGAGAAGTCCTACAGGTCGTACGCGAGTTACCGCGAGCGCACGACGCGCGATATTCCTCTGGTCATCTGTGAGCCTCGCTGAGAGTCCGATTTCGAGCGTTGCGCAGTCCCAAGGAAGGGAGCGCCATTAAGAAGGCACGGATCACCTATCGAGTTCTCTTTTTGATCGTGTTACTCGGAAGCGTCGGTGCCATTGGAGTCATCGCTTTCTACTTTGGCGATAGCCACGCGCTAAAGAATCTGACCATTCGACGGGTCTCTGCGGACAGTGTCGCTTCGGCGATGCACCATGACGAGTTCTACTCGGACTTTCGAGAGAACACGTTGCTCGTCACTGAATTGGTAGCGGCGATCTCGAACCAACACTCTCGGCAAACAATTCAATTCACCACGTCGGGGAACTTCAAGACCCTCTGTCGATTGAAATCGAAGCAACCCGCTCTCGTTGTGGGTGAACGAATCACAGTCGTAACGGAGGCCTACACAGCGGTTCGCCGTCCCTCGGCAGTGCTACTCGAAAATTGCGTCGTACTCCTCACGCGGAGATCTTGACTCTTTGAGTGTCCGGTGACGTTAGGTACCTTTTGCCGCGGCGCGGGCGCAACGGCACGTAACTTCTCACCAATTTCGAAACCATCTCTCAGCCATCCAACAGCACCTTCACATCACTCTCACAATTGCGCTGTCTACTCTGAGAACTGTTCCTGTGAAGGGAGAGCCAATGAAAAACTTAACTACCCGATCCATCTCGGTGTTCGCACTCGTCGCCGCCATGGGTATCAGCATTCCAGCCGTTGCGTACGCCGATTCGCCGCCTTCCCCGTCGACCGACACGACTCCAAGTGCCAGTTTCGTCACGGCACAAAAGGCGCTCGAGCTCCAGCTCACGAACCGCGCAACGCAACTCCAGCACCTCGTCACGGACGTGACCGGGGCGACCACGCTGAGCGCGAGTGTTGTAACGACGCTCCAAGCACGTCTTTTATCCGAGGAATCGAGTATTAATTCCCTGGTCGCAAAGGTTCCGACGGACACCACCAGAGCAGAACTCAACACAGACCGCGCGACAATGCTCAAGGACAACCGCGTCTACGCGGTGATGTCCCCACAAGTGTTCGAAATGATCGAAGCCTCGGTTGTGGCGGGCCAAGTTACGACGTTGCAGGGCAACGAATCGACGCTCCAATCAGAAGTCGCGTCGCTTTTAGGTCTGCCGGGTTACGCGAATGCTCTCAACCACTACAACAACTACGTCGCTCGACTTTCCAACTGGTCAACGAAGATTGTGACCGTTGAGAGCGTCGTGCTTGCCCAGACGCCGCAGGCCTACCCAGGGAACACGAAGATCTTCGTCGCCGAGAATCACGGTATTCTCAACGCGAACATTGCCCTTGCGTACGCCGCGTATGACGCGAGCATCATCGGTCTCGCAACCGGCGGATACACCGGTGCGTAGGGAATCGCGTCAAACCTAAACAATGATTGACAAATATGGCGGTTGGTGGCTTCGGCCATCGATCGCCATATTTGATTTCGCGCCTCTCAGTTGACACGCTACGGCTATGACGACCCGGAGAACAACTTGGAGCCCATTTCGTCATCGTATGGCGGCAAGTGGGGGCCTGATTTTCAGTGTCGACACGGAGGGACCGTTCGCGCGTCCTTTCCACCAATCCCGATTTTTGGTGCCCCCGGCAGGATTCGAACCTGCGCTCACGGTTTAGGAAACCGATGCTCTATCCCCTGAGCTACGAGGGCAAATATTGGGTTTTCAACTACTTTCGAGGCTTCGCAAACGAACGAGCACAACCTCAGCACAACCTCGAGGAAAAAGTGCCCCGCTCTTCGCGATGCCTCCCCACTATTCAAACACGCCTGCACGGAACCGAGAGAACGTTGGGTTCTCGTGAAACCTCGACAGGTCAAAGTAACGGTATCTGCACCGACCGAATACCCGGACCGCAACATGCCCTACGTCGTCCGCTGGCGATTGAACGGACATGGATACTGGCGAAGTTTTTCGACCAAACGAGGGGCCAATGGCGCCGAGGCTTTCCACGCGAAGATGAAGGTCGCAATGTTCAACGAACCAAGCTGGGATTCGAGAACTGGACTCCCCACTTCCATGAGTCCTTCGAGCGAACTCAATCTGGCCGAGTACTGCCGTTCATTCATCCAGGATCAGTGGCGACGTCTTTCGCCATCAACGCGCAGGAGTTATGTGGAAGCCTTGACGTCGTTCGTGTTCAACTGCACGCGCAGTGCAGCACGGCTGCCCGTATATGAGTGGCGCCAGATTCTGGCATCGTGGATGACGCCTCGATTCAGTCATGTTGTCGGCGGTGATACACCGGATTGGGCTTGGACAGATGATCCACTACCTCGGGGCCTTCAGGCTTGGGTGTCCAAGAATTCTCCGCTCTTAACTGAACTGGATCGAAAGACACTCTACGAAACAGACCGCCGCATGCGTCTTCGTCCAGACGGAGTGACGCTCTATGCGCCCAGCACTCAGAGCCGCCTCATCACGGTAGCCAAGACTGCGCTCTCAACGGCCGAACAAAAGGGTCTCATTGATGCCGTGCCGTGGCCTCGTCGCGAGAGCGGTGCGACGGCAAAGAGCGACCGCAAGGCTTCTCTCGATACTCGAGATGAGGCAGTACCAAGCGTTGCGCAGTTACGGGCGATTCTCGATGCAATCCCCTCTCATCAGCCTTCTAGCCACCTGTACCGTGCACTCTCGGCCGTCTGCGGGTTCGCGGAATTGCGACCTGGCGAGGCGGTCGTTCTCCGAGTCGAGGATCTCACGCTTCCAGACAGTGGTTGGGGTGCGATTCGTATCACTCGAGCATGGTCCGCCACCGACAATTCAAAGTGGAGTATCGACCAAGAGGCCATTGCCGGACCGAAGACGGAACGTAGCCTTCGCACCGTCCCGATTCCACCGATCCTCGTCGAGATCCTTGTTGACTGGATGAAACGCCGCGAGATAACGCACGGACCGCTGTTCCTCTCGCAGTCAGGCTCACGTCCCACGCAAAGTAACTGGGGTCGCGCTCTACGTCGCGCCAGTCACCTTGTCGGGCGGCAATACCCGTTGAGCCCTTACGGTCTCCGACGCACCAACGCATCCCACCTCGTCCAAGTGATTCCCATCGCTGAAGCGGCTGCGAGACTGGGACACTCAGTTGACATCCTCACGAAGCACTTCGTCAAGCGAGTTGCCGGCCAAGAATCACTGTCGAACCAGATACTCGATCAGTTCTACGACTCTGGTTATCGAATCTGAGCCATACTTTCAAGCCACTCGTCAAGAGCAGCGCGGCGTATGCGGAGCTGACCATTCGGAAGCTTCACAAAGGAAATGTGACCCGATCTGCGCCAACCATCGAGTGTGGAACGACTTACGCGGAGGTGCTGCATCGCTTGTGCATAGTCCAGCCACACGTGAATGCGCGAGTCGCGAGCCTGATATGTCCAGTTCTCGTTCGGCAAATCTTCGTTCGTGACATCGGTTGACTTTCTCATATCGCTCCCTACCAGAAGACGAGGTTTTCGACTTCTACTTAACAAGCCAATTTCAGAAGCCGATTGGGGACACGAAAGTGGCGATGATCTTGAGAAATGTGATCAGTGGACGTTGAGAGACGTTGATGGATCTTCGGATCGAACCTATGAGGCCTTCGGGCTGCCGGGCGCTACGCGCCCGACGCCCAGTCAAGGCGGGCTGATGAAGGCTTGAAGTCGGGGCGTTACGTAACTCTTCTATACGTTCTTCAAGTGAGCGTCCTGCTTCCAAGCCATTAAGTGATTTCCGGCACTTCGAGTCGTTGACACGTCGATCACCGGTTTGCATCTGCCACAATTTAGTAATGAACGACGGGCTTTCATTCGAGCAGCTTTTGGCAATGGCCGAATCTGGAGACGGCGAGGCGATGGAAGAACTCGCGAAGCGGTACGCGGATCGCGAGGACGCGGAGACAGCCGAACTTTGGTATAGAAAAGCTTCCGAGTCGGGGGTCGTCCGAGCAATGAACCGACTCGGTGATTTGTTGGAGGAACGAGAAGATCTTGAGGCAGCAGAAGAGTGGTTTGGGAAGGGGGCGTTGCTCGGCGACGCGTATTCAATGTTCAGTTTTGGTTTTCGTCTCGCTCAGCGTGGCGACACTGCAGACGCTGAGTACTGGTATCGAAAGAGCGTAGAGCTTGGAGAAGTGGGCGCAATGTACCAACTCGGATACTTGCTTGAGACTCAAGAAAACTTGGAAGATGCCGAGAAATGGTATCGGCGAGCAGCGGAACTCGGCAGCACTTACGCAATGGGAGGTCTTGGCACATTGCTGAAACGTCGAGGCGACCTCGAGCAAGCAGAAGAGTGGTATCGAAAGGGCGCAGAGCTTGGCGAAGAGGACGCAATGGGCCAACTCGGATACTTGCGTGAGGCTCAAGGCGACTTGGAGGGTGCCGAGAAGTGGTATCGGCGAGCAGCGGAACTCGACAGCACTTACGCAATGGGATGCCTTGGCACATTGCTGAGACGTCGCGGAGACCTTGAGCAAGCAGAAGAGTGGTATCGAAAAGCAGTGCTGAATGGTCGCACTTATTCGATGAATAGCTTGGGCATGCTACTGCGCGACAAAGGCAATCTTGAAGAAGCCGAGGAGTGGTTCTTAAAGGGAGCAAATGTCGGAGAGGTTGATGCGATCAACACCCTGGCCTACACGCTGAATAACAGAGGCGAAGTGCAGAAGGCGGAAGAATGGACCCGTAAGGCCACCGAACAAGACAGTGACTACGCATGGAACTTTTTGGGCAACGCGCTGGAGGCTCGCGGTGAACTCGCTGAAGCGGAGAGGTGTTTTCATAGGGCAGTCGAAGCGGGTTACAAGGATTCTCTCCTTGCGTTGGGCCGTATGAGTCAGATTCGAAGAGAAATGGTGGAGTCGGAACTTTGGTATCGCCGTGCCGCTGGGGAGGAAGTGAGTGGCGCAGAAAGCGCGCTTAAGAGTCTTGAGCTAGCCGTCAGATCGGCTGAGATGATGGACGCCATCACGTTCGATACGTTCGGGTGGACGCCCACTGTGAACGAAGAGAACCTTCGGGCCTGGCGGGGAGACCACGCGACGCTAGTCGAGAGGAATATTGCCACCGACTTCGACTTCACCTCGTATGACGAGGAAGAATTGCGGGCCGAATTTGGTGACTTCATGGAGCAGATAAATTCCCCTTCCTTCGATGTCGGCGACCTCGAGATACCAGAGGAGTTCGGGAAACTTGACACCGAGCACTTTCCGAAACAGTCGAGTCTGCTCGAACTCGAACGATTTGAACTAAATAACGCCAAATGCTTGTTTACGATCACTCGGCATCGGATGCAAGAAGTGATTCATTATGCGAGCGCAACGATGATTTGTTTTGCCGAGTGCTTCTGGTTGCTGGGAATCGAACTGGATGAGCAAGAGTTGGTGGGCGCCCGTGAGGCCGCAGTTGCTCGGTTTGAGATCGACGCAAGAGATTCGGGCTTACCCGAGAGCGGTGGATCTGATCCCTACGACTCGAAGTGGGATGGTTTGATTCCCATCGAGGACGACCCACTGACACGCATACGTCAGTTGACGAAGATTCTTCTCAAATCACTCGCACTTGGCGAAACCGCACGACGACTAGAGGCATTAGAAGGCGACGATGACGAATAGCGATTTAGGATCTCCGACACCAGTCATGATCCGCACACTCAAGTCGCCAATGCGAGGTTGCGGACATGTTGCGTCTGGTCTCCGACATGAACTCGCACTCACTACTAAAGCCAGCACAACCTCAGCACAACATTTGTAAAGAACGGTGGCGAATGGTAAAGAATAATTGATACTCTAAACTTTCGGTGAAGTACCGCTTCATCAGAAGTTTTGGCTAAATAAACGGGATAGGGCCTCGACTCACAAAGGGTGCCAGAACGATTTAGGAAACCGATGCTCTATCCCCTGAGCTACGGGAGCCACAGCCCCTTGCTCCATTCTTTCGACAGGGTGCAAAAATGGCAACAAGACGGTCTTATGGTGCAGGCTGACTCGTCGAGCGCCCTGCTGGTAGCGGGAATTGGATGTATAGATACGTCGAAGCCAATGATCCAGCCAAAGGCCACAACGCGCTCAGCGTCGGCATAATGTTGACAAGTTCTGTGACGCCCCCGAGCATCTACGTGTCAGTTCGCGGCATTCACGGGTGTCGAAGTTGGCCTTTCACCTGACTAGGACTCGGCCTTCAAGAGGTCGGCGATCAAGGTTCGAACGCGTTTTTCAATGTCATCACGAATTGGACGGACGTCGTCGATTACTTTGCCAGCCGGGTCGGTCAACTCCCAGTCGAGGTACCGTTTACCGAGGTACACGGGACAAGCGTCGCCGCAGCCCATAGTGACGACGACGTCGGCGCTTCGGCCCATTTCGTCGGTCAACTTGCGCGGAGTCTCGCTGGATATGTCGATACCCTTCTCCAGCATCGCGGCCACTACTGCGGAATTCAAAGTCTCTCCCGGAGCGGAACCAGCCGAGTGAATTACTACGCGATCGCCGCCGATCTCGCGGGCGAACGCGGCGGCCATCTGCGATCTCCCAGCATTGTGCACGCACAGAAAAAGAATTCCGGGACGGATGTTCATGAAGCCACCTCGACGGCGGTATCCGAAGCGTAAAATTGACGCTTCGCCCACAGCGATACATAGACCAGCCCAACGAGTACTGGCACCTCAATGAGAGGTCCGACCACGCCGGCCAACGCTTCGCCACTCGTAACTCCAAAGACACCAATGGCAACGGCAATTGCTAGTTCGAAGTTATTGCCCGCAGCCGTAAAGGCCAAGGTTGTGGTCCGGTCATAGGGAAGGCCAAGTGCTCTCCCGAGTGCGAATGACCCGAACCACATGATCGCGAAATAGCACAGCAGCGGCACGGCAATACGCGCCACGTCGCCAGGACGTGCGGTGATGGTGTGACCCTGAAGAGCGAAGAGGATAACGATGGTGAATAGCAAGCCGTAGAGAGCGAAGGGGCCAAGGCGCGGCAACAGTTTGGTTTCATACCACTCTCGACCGCGCTGACGTTCACCGAGTGTGCGCGTGAGATAGCCCGCAACGAGTGGTATTCCCAGGAAAATGGCAACGGTTTCGGCAATTCGACCAATGGAAAGATGCAGGCCCACCGTGCTGAGTCCGAGCCATTCTGGAAGCACCTTCAGATAGAAGTAGCCGAGGAGGGCGAAAGCGACGATCTGAAACAACGAGTTGATCGCTACGAGAACGGCCGCCGCCTCGCGGTTACCACCCGACAAATCATTCCAAATCAGCACCATGGCGATGCAACGTGCGAGGCCAACGATTATGAGACCCGTCCGGTAGGTCGGTAGGTCGGGCAACAGCAACCAAGCCAGGGTNNCTTTCGGTCGCGCGTCACCGTTCCTAACCGGTCATAGCGAACCTTCGCAAGTACCGGGTACATCATGACGAGGAGCCCGATGAATATTGGCAACGACGTGCCTGACGTCACCTGCACCGCATTGAGGTGCGCGTTGAGGCTCGGTATTGCCCGACCGAGCCCGATGCCTACGGCCATCGCCAGAATGATCCATGCAGGCAGGAACCGATCAAGGAATGACAAACGTTTGATGACCGGCGCGCTCAGTTCCCTGTCCTGCAATTGTTCCACAAGAGCGTCGCTCATGATCGTGCCTGAACTCGGCTTAGGCGTCTGCTCAGCAACATGGGGCGGTCTCTGTCGCGTTCGACGTCAAGGACCCGGTCGATCCACGCGTTTCGTCGCCGGCCAAGGAAGGGGTCTCGCTGGCATCAGCCAGAACGGTGTAGACCTCCCAGCGCGAACCATCAGGTCCGTCCACCCACACCTTGTCCTGGAGCGCGTGGCAGCAGATTGTCCCATCCTCGATGTCGGTATCGAAGCCTTCGCTAGCGAGGTAGCGAGTGGCCTCCACCACTTCGGTCGTCGAAAAGACCTCAACGCCGAGGTGGTTGATCGAGCCCGCGACCTCATGATTCTCGAAGAGAACCAACTTGAGGGGCGGCTCGGCGATGGCGAAGTTCGCGTAACCGGGACGAATCTTTACTGGCTTGGTTTTGAAGAACTTGGAGTAGAACTCAATGGACTCTTCGAGATTCGACACATTGAGGGCGAGNNTCCATTGCCGTCGATGAGAAAGTCGTTAGTTGCTGCGGTCCGTTGGTGGGCGGTGTGATGTCTGAAGTCGAGGCCAGCGACATGGCCCAGATCTTTGGAGCCCTCAGCGATCCCGTCCGGCTGCGGATGCTGTCACTCGTAGCTTCTCAAGACGAAGTCTGTAGTTGCTCGCTCGAAGAGCCTTTAGGAAAAAGCCAGCCGACCATCTCGCATCACACCAGGATTCTTGCTGAGGCGGGGCTCATCGTTGGTGAGAAGCGGGGCCGTTGGATCTGGTGGCACGTCGTTCCTGAGCGACTCGAAGACGTCGCGAGAATCCTGGCATCTTGAGCGCCCACGAAGGGCCTGCCTTTTTTCGCCGAGCGACGAGATGACGTCACCGACGAATGTTGGCCAGTGCGTAGCACTCGGCAATGAACTAAGAAGTCCGCATCGCACGACGGCCGCGAGACGAAATTCGTACCTCGCTTTGCTCCAATCTTGCTCCACTTTTCTTCAATACGCGTGCTCCGGAACATGCTAAGAGCCAGCAAAACGCCGCAATTTCCAGCGTTCCCAACTCATTCCCACCTGAGTCTTCGGATTAAGAAACCGATGCTCTATCCCCTGAGCTACGGGAGCGGGACTCCCGCGCGAAGCTCCGCGCGTAAATCGTCCCTCAGCCTACGGCGTATGCAATCGCCCAGAGCCTCAATCCAATGACAATGCGTTGCCGACGCGATACATGAGCGCCTGAAGATTTAGGTAGTCGTCCACTGAAAAGTCGCCAATGACCTGTTCACGATGTTCGAGCGGTGCAATTTAGACATATCCCTCGAGTGTGGGAAAGCGATTAAGAAAGACAATATGAGCATCGTCCCGGAAGACCACCTCGGCAGATGATGGATCTGACTTGGCTAGCCGACAGATGAAGCACTCCCGAGTGCCTAGGACCTCTTGAAGATACGCACCCTGGCCGAACCTGTTTCTGGGCCAAGTCACTCGCCGTTTTTGCCATACAAGCGTAATTCGCGCGCGAAGCGATCTCCATTTCGAGCGTTATGGCTAGGCGAGGCGTTTGGAGGTCCGACGCGAACCCTCACCTAATCACCAGCGCCATCGCGGCCTGAGTTTTCCTAAAAGGTCGTGTCCTATTCAACGGGAATCTTTTGTGAATTCTTTCACGGCTCCCAGTGCACTATTGACGGACAATCGATAGGGCGACTTCAACCGGTCAGC
>PLNQ01000091.1 GCA_003141815.1 Acidimicrobiaceae bacterium
TTCTCCTAACCCTGACGCTGCTTGTGGCGCGGGTTCGCTTCACAGATCACGCGTACGACCCCGGCCCGGCGAATGACCTTGCACTTCTCACAGATGGGTTTCACGCTCGCGCGAACTTTCATTTATTTACTTTCTCGATCTTGAAGAACGTGAGTTATCGGTAGCGGTAGGTGATGCGTCCGCGGGTCATGTCGTAGGGCGTGATCTCTACTTGCACCTTGTCGCCGGGAAGAATACGGATGCGGTGCATGCGCATTTTCCCCGAACTGTGAGCGAGAACGGTGTACCCATTCTCGAGCTCAACACGAAACATGGCGTTGGGTAGGGGCTCGACGACGGTTCCCTCAACGGTGAACGCGTCTTCCTTTGGCTTACTCAGGTTCTTTCTCCTTATTACGTCACTACTGGGCGCGCGAGAGCAGAACTCCCGCGCGGGTAGACCTCAAAGTCATGCCCCGAGGTCGGCTTTCTATTCTACCGGAAATTCCCAAAAACGCAAAAACAGTAGAAATTTTCAGGCAGTCGGCTGACCACACGGATCAGAAGGCCTCCCTAAATTGTAGTGGGCGCCTCGCCGACGCCGTCCGGGCGGGGCTATCTGAGGTCCGCCGAGACCCCTCGGCGTCGTCGACCATGGTTACTGGCGCGTCTTCACACGGTGGGCATCGGTGTAAAGGTCGTGGGAACGACGCCATCACTCTCCATATCAGTGCTCACCGCTTTGACCAGGTAAAAGCAACCGCTGCACCGTAGAGTCCATGCTGACCACCGCGCCCCACTGATGGTGCGGGCCCCGATGTGTCCACGTTCGCACCCGTGACGAATGTCGCTCGGCGTTCGCGATCACTTCCTTAGGCCAAAGTGAAGACCTCGGGCCCGTTCTCGGTGACGGCGATCGTGTGTTCGAAGTGTGCCGAGAGCATGCCGTCTACGGTCATGACGCTCCAGTCGTCGTCCAGCACGTACGTCTCGTACGAACCGACGTTCACCATGGGCTCGACGGCGTAGACCATACCGGCCTTCAGTGTTGGTCCCGGTGACCCGGGCCAGTAGTTGGGCACCTGAGGACTCTCGTGCATCTCGGTGCCGATGGCGTGACCGACGTACTCGCGCACGACGGAGAAGCCGGCCTTCTCCGCGACGTCTTGCACCGCGCGACCGACTTCGTGCAGTCGCCCACCGACGACCAGCTTGTCGATACCGGCCCACAGTGAGCGTTCGGTCACCTCCATGAGACGCTTGGCCGTGGCACTCACTTCACCGACGCCCGCGGTGTAGGCGGCGTCGCCGTGGTAGCCCTCGACGATGGCGCCCGCGTCGATGGAGATGATGTCGCCCTCTTTGAGTTCGTAGTCACCGGGGATGCCGTGGACGATCATGTCGTTGGGACTCGTGCAGATGACGGCGGGGAAACCGTGGTAGTTAAGAAAGTTGGATCGCGCGTTGCGCTTGGCGAGTACTTCCGCGGCGAGGTTGTTGAGATCCATGGTGGTCACGCCCGGACGAATCGCGGCGCGCGTGACGTCGTGGATCTCGGCGACGACCTTGCCGGCCCTACGCATCTTGTCGAGCTCATCCTTCTTTCGAATCAAGCGAGACCTCTTCCGTGCAAGAGTCCGTCGATGTCCGCCGCGACCTTCTCGCGGAGCTGATTACCGTTGACTTTGACGAGGATGCCTCTCGACTCGTAGAACGACAGCAGCGGCAAGGTATCACGGTCGAAGGTCTCGAGCCGCTTTTGAATGGCTTCGGGCTTGTCGTCACTTCGTTGCACCACGTCGCCGCCACAGACCTCGCACGTTCCCGAGATCGCCGCGACGTCGGTGTCCTTGTAGGAGGTGCCGCACTCTTGACAGATCCGCCGCGACGAAAGTCGCTGGATCACGAGATCGTTCGCGATCTCGATGCTGATACAAAGTTTGATCCCGCCTTCGCCTAAGAGCTGTTCAAGCGCCTGGGCCTGGAAGGTGGTGCGCGGGAATCCGTCGAGCACGGCGCCCTTCGCGGTGTCGGGCTCTTTGAAGCGGTCGGCCACGAGTTGGTTCACGAGTTCGTCCGACACCAGCAGACCTGCGTCGAGTACCGACTGCACCTCACGGCCGAGGGGCGTGCCGGCCGCGACCGCTGCGCGCAACATGTCACCGGTCGAGATGTGCGCGAGACCGTGCAGCTCACACAGACGCTGGCCTTGGGTGCCTTTGCCCGCGCCCTGTTTGCCCAGGACGACAAGGTTGAGTTGTCCCGTCATGACTAGCGCTTCAAGAAGCCTTCGTAGTTACGCATCATCAACTGACTGTCGATCTGGCGCATCGTCTCCAGTGAGACACCCACGGCGATCAGCAACGTGGTGCCGTAGTACGGGAAGCGGTTGATATTCCACAGCGCCATCAAGATACTGGGCACCACGGCGACCGATGCCAAGAACACGGCACCCACGACGGTGATTCGAGAGAGCAAGCGCGCGAAGTACTTCTCGGTCGGCAGTCCCGGGCGAATACCCGGCACGAATCCACCCTGTTGGCGCAACATCTCCGCCTGCTGGTGAGGCTCGAAGGCAATGTAGACGTAGAAAAAGGTGAAGGCGAGGATCAACACGAAGTCCGAGGTGATGTAGAAGAAGTTCGTCGGGGTGAGCGAGTTGCGAACGAAGTTCTGAAAGCTCGCCCACGGCACGATGTTCGACATCAGAACCGGGATGTAGAGCACCGACGAGGCGAAGATGATCGGGATCACGCCCGACTGGTTGACCTTCAAGGGGATATAGGTGGAGTTGCCACCCATCTCTCGTCGCCCGACGACACGTCTCGCGAAGGTGACGGGTATTCGCCGCTGTCCGTTGTCCATGAAGACGATGAGGACTAAAAGTCCGATTGAGACGAGGAAGATGATGGTGAACTTGAACGCGCCACCCTCCGCCCAGACGGCCTTACCGCCCGAAGGAAGTCCCGCCACGACGTTCGCGAAGATCAACAGCGACATTCCCTGGCCAATACCGCGCTGGGTGATGAGCTCGGCGAGCCACATAACGAAGGCCGTGCCGGCCGTCAAGATGAGGACCATGAAGAGTCCGAGCCAGAGGGTGAACTTCGGGATCAGGTCGATGTTGAAGCCGAGCAACGCTTGGTCGTGGCCGTGAAAGGCGTAGACCAGACCCGTCGACTGCAACAGGGCCAGGCCGATCGTGAGGTACCGCGTGGTCTGGGTGATCTTCTTTTGCCCCACGGCGCCCTGGTCGCGCCACTCGGTGAGTTTAGGAATGACCGTCGTGAGCAACTGGATCACGATGGAACTCGTTATGTAGGGCATGACCCCGAGGCCGAAGACCGCGAGACGCGTCAAGGCGCCACCCGAGAACAGGTTCAAGAAACCGAGCACGCCACTGGCGCCGGCCTGCTTTTGCAGTGCCTGCACCTGGGTCCAACTCACGCCCGGGATGGGCAGGTTGGCGCCTAACTGGTAGAGGCAAATGATCGCGACCGTGAAGAGCACCTTGTTGCGAAGGTCTGGTACACGAAAAATGTTCCCAAGTCGCTTAAACACTCTTTGACCCTAACGGTTTTGGTGTTGGTTACCCGACGCGGCCGGTCGAACGGAGAACGGCAGATCGACAAGGGTGACGGTCCCGCCAGCCCCTTCGATCGCGGCCTTCGCCGAAGCGGAAAATCCGTGCGCCGAGACGTTGAGGGCACCGGCGATGTCGCCGCGCCCGAGGACCTTCACGAGGTCCTTCTTGCGCATGAGACCCTTCGCGACGAGGACGTCGGGATTGATCTCGGTGACACCGAGCGCCACGAGGGCGTCGAGGTTCACGGGGGTGTACTCGACGCGAAAGGGATTCGTGAAACCCTTCAGTTTCGGGATGCGCTGGAGCAAGGGAAGCTGGCCACCTTCGAAGCCTGCGGGAATCTGGCGACGAGCCTTCTGTCCCTTGGTACCGCGACCGGCGGTCTTGCCGCCCTTACCGGCAATACCGCGACCGACGATCTTGCGTCGGTGGGTAGAGCCTTCAGGCGATTTGAGATCGTGCAACTTCATTCGTTGACCTCTTCTACTTTGATCAGGTGCGGCACGCGAGCGATCATCCCGTGAATCTCAGGACGGTCGGGCAGCACGTTGGACTGGCCAATACCGCGCAGGCCGAGCGCGCGCAGGGTCCCGCGGTGTTTGGGCTTGGTGGCGATGGCCGAACGAATCTGGGTGACTTTCAACTGCATGGTTAGCCTTCCGTGACCTTGAAGAGGTCGCTCTCGCGCTGGCGTTCGCGGTACGCGCGCAGCGTCCCCGAAGGAATGATGTGGTCGGCGGGCTTGTCGCGCAGGGCGGCGAGCTCTTCGGGACGACGCAACTGCTTCAGTCCCTCGATCGTCGCGTGTGCGACGTTGATGCCGTTCGACGATCCGAGCGACTTCGCGATGATGTCCTTGACGCCCGCCATCTCGAGGATGGCGCGTGCGGCACCACCGGCGATGACACCGGTACCGGGGGCCGCGGGCTTCATCAGCACGCGTCCCGCACCCGAACTGCCGATCACGGGATAGACGATGGTCGAGCCGGCGAGCGGCACGTCGAAGAGGTTCTTACGCGCTTCCTCGATTCCCTTTTGCACGGCGAGTCCGGCCTCTTTGGCCTTGCCGTACCCGAGTCCGACCTTGCCCTTGCCGTCACCGATCACCATGAGGGCGGTGAAGGAGAATCGACGTCCACCCTTGACGACCTTGGACACGCGATTCACCTTGATGGTGCGCTCTTCGTAGACTTCTTCGCTCATTAAAACTCCAGTCCACCGGC
>PLNQ01000086.1:0-3032 GCA_003141815.1 Acidimicrobiaceae bacterium
GAAGTTCGAGTGCAACTTGACAGTTACGTGTCAAGTTGCATCCGAGATGCAGTCCGAGTTGCGTCCGAGATTCAGGTGAACATAATCCAATATGAAAGCGCGGCGTCGACCGCCAGTATGGGACACGTGCTAATTATGACTCAGGACTTGGCGTTTGTGGGGATTCTGTTTGATATGAGCCACTACGTATCCCATTGCCTCCGAATTGCAGCCCGAGGACCTCGTTACCAGCATCTTGGCCCCGATCACACGGGGGACTTCGTGCAGCTGACCAACGAGGGTGTGCCGCCACCCCGTCAAAGTGACGGGGTGGCTTCGTATTCCGTTGGGGGTGCAAATCAATATCGCTCGGGGTTATCGTAAGGCATGTCAACAAACCGCTCCGCGTTCGGATCTTGGACCTCGCCGGTCACGAGCCAACTTTTGGTGGGCGATGTTGTGGGTTTGAGTTTTCCACTTGTTGAGGCCGGTGCGTACTACTGGATCGAGTCACGTCCCACTGAGGCGGGGCGCAACGTCCTCGTTCGCCGAGGTTCTGATGGGGTCACGGCCGATGTGTTCGGTTCGGAATTCGCGGCGCGAACCTTGGCTCATGAGTATGGCGGCCTTTGTTACGCCGTGCGTGGTTCGACCGTCTATTTCTCGAACTACTCCGACCAACGCCTCTACCGAATCGAAATTGGTGGGGAACCCGTCGCCTTGACGGCTGAGCCACCTTCCTCGCGCTCGTGGCGATACGCCGATCCCGTCGTTAGTCCCGACGGGAAGTTTCTGGTGTGCGTTCGTGAACGTCACGAGAGCAGCGTCACCAACGACATCATGGTCATAGCGACCGACGGCACCGGCGAGCCGGCGGTATTGGCCGAAGGACACGACTTTTTCAGCTCACCCTCCTTTTCGCTGGACGGGCGTCGAATGGCCTACGTGGCGTGGGACCACCCCAACATGCCCTGGGACACCACCGTGTTATATGAGGCCGAACTAGACGCTCATTGCCAGGTGACGTCGCGTCGTGTGGTTGTCGGTAATCCCAACGAGTCCGTTATTCAGCCCCGATACGACGCCACCGGTTCACTAGTCTTCGTGTCCGACCGCTCCGACTGGTGGAACCTTTACCGCGACACGCCCACCGAGCCAGTGGCGCTGTATCCCCTTGATAGCGAGTTTGGTCGCGCCGGATGGGTCTTTGGGTTGACGAACTACGCACCCTTGGTCGACGGGTCACTCGTCGCCACCTGGCAAGCGTCGGACGGTAGTCACCTCGGCGTCTTGAACTCAGCAGGCATGCGCGAGGTAACCATCGATTGGAACATCGTCGGTTCGGTCGCCACCGACGGCGTCGACTTCGTGGGCCTCGTTGCCTCCCCGGACAAGCCCGGTGCGGTGGTGCGCGTCGACCTCAGAAGCGGTGCTGAGACGGCTCTCGCGACGAGTTTCGTGAATACCGTCGACCCGACGTATCTGTCGGTGCCCCAGCCCATTGAGTTCGCGACCGAGAATGGACTGACGGCGCACGCGCTCTACTACGCCCCCACTAATCGGGACTTCGATGGGCCGCAAGGTGAAGCACCCCCGCTCATCGTGGCGAGCCACGGCGGGCCAACCTCGAGTTGTAGTGCCGCGTTGAACTATTCGATCCAGTACTGGACGAGCAGGGGGTTTGCCGTTGTGGACGTCAATTACGGCGGTAGCACCGGGTACGGGCGCTCTTACCGCGAACGTCTCAAGGGCGCCTGGGGCGTGGTCGATCTCGACGACTGCGTCAACGCCGCGCTCTACCTCGCTGGGAGCGGTCGAGCGAATCCCGAGGCGCTCTTGATTCACGGTGGCAGTGCCGGGGGATACACCACGTTGTGCGCACTGACTTTCCGCGATGTCTTCGCCGCCGGAGCGAGCTACTTCGGTGTGGGGGATCTCGGGGCGCTGGCCGAAGACACCCATAAGTTTGAGTCACGATACCTTGATGGGCTCATCGGCCCCTGGCCCGAGGCACGTGCACGTTACGAGAAGCGTTCGCCGATCTTCCATACCGAGTTGCTACGAACGCCGATGATCTTGTTCCAGGGACTCGAAGATGCCGTCGTGCCCCCCGCCCAGGCCGAGGCCATGGCTCAGGCCCTGCGCGACAAGGGTGTCCCCTTTGCCTACGTGGCCTACGAGGGCGAGCAGCACGGTTTTCGTCAAGCCAAGAACATCATCCGCACCGCCGAGGCGGAGTTGTCCTTCTTCGCACAGGTGTTGGGCTTCACGCCGGCGGGCGACAACGAGGCGATAGAGATCGAAAACGCTGGCGCATTGTAGAACGCGTAGCTGTCGATACAAAGCCGACCGCTGGCGGTTGGGGTAGAAACATTATCAGCGCGAAGTCAGCAAATGAGACGCGACACTACTGCACTTCCAGGCGATACCACTGAAGTTCGGATTCGGCTCTACTGACGTTCGGAGCAATCTCCACTGAATATCGAGTGCAACTTGACAGTTACTGTCAAGTTGCATCCGAGCTGCAATCCGAGCTGCGTCCAATTGACATGAGCACAACGGTTCGCAGATGCCAATTCAAGTTACGAATTGGTTGATTCAACCAGAGGTCGGCAACAGGGCGAGAGTGACGCTACGTGATCGAGATCGAGCACTCGAGATTCAGGATGAACAGATCCGCCTCGTGGGCGACGGCTACGACCTCCTCGGAAAAGAGTGCGCCGGGAGGGTTTACGACCAGGCGATCGGCCACCTTGCGACCGAGCATCGTGTCACCCGCGAGCGCGAACTTCATTTTCCGTCAAGAGCGTTGGACGCGGCTCCCATGTGACCCGTGAACCAGTCTCGAGCCGCTTCAGCCGCGGCTTGCAGCGTTCCGGGCTCTTCAAACAGATGCGTCGCCCCGGGAATGACGACCAGACGGCTCTCACAACGAAGTTGGGCCTGCGCCTGCCGGTTGAGGTCGAGGACCACGTCGTCGTCACCGCCCACGATCAGCAACGTCGGAGCGGCAACCTCGGCAAGGCGAGGACCGGCGAGGTCTGGGCGGCCGC
>PLNQ01000086.1:3053-3188 GCA_003141815.1 Acidimicrobiaceae bacterium
TCCACCAGGCGGCGGGCCAGCATCGAGATGTCAAAGACATTGGCCCGATCGGCCTCCTCTTCGACGGTGAGCAGATCGAACAACAGCGTCGCGAGTCCCTCCTCGTTGAGCACGGTGGCGACGTAGCGGTTGCGA
>PLNQ01000004.1 GCA_003141815.1 Acidimicrobiaceae bacterium
AGAAAAGACTGCCTAATTTCAAGAAGGAATTGGGTAACAAAACCCAGCGCAGGTCAGACTCTCCAGGAAAACCGGCGCGATTCAACGTACCGCTTGAACCTGGCATCCTTTGTTGCACGGGAGTTGCGAACAGCTGAGGATCAGCGCCGACCTCCCCACATCGGCGGGGCTGTGCGCAATTTTCATAGTTCTTGCCCATCCGAGCTCACCAACTTCCGCGACACCGCTGGCCCTGAGACGAGCGCCCGTCGCTTCACGATCCATCGCCGGGGTCAACCCAACGTTCGCACGCGGATGGTCCGACGCGATCCACTCTGCTGCAAGAATGATTGCGAAAGAGCGGTGGGGCTGCGCTCGACGCCCGAGGAGCCGACGACAGAGAGGTGGCCGATGACCAGACCGGCAAGCGCGCCGTCGACCCAAGATAGGGGTACTCCTACTGCGCCGCCTCCGCCTCCTCCGTGGCGTCATTACCTTTGGCTCATCGCGCTCGCGATCTTCGTCCTTTTGTTCTTCTTCGTCCCAGCGACAAGTAGTCAGACGCCAGTCGCATTGAGCTACTCGAAGTTCCTGAGCGATGTCGCCGCCCACAAAGTGAAGACCATCACCCTTGACTCGAACGGCGTTGCGACGGGCAACTTATTGAACGGCAAAGGGTACACGACGGCCATCCCAACACAAGCCGGGCAGGCCTTTATCGACGAGCTACGAGCCGAGGGAGTCGAGATTACTGCGGAGACGACGGCGACATCGTTTGGATCAGTCGTGCTCTCGTGGCTGATATTGCTATCGCCCTTTCTCATCTTGGGATACCTCTGGTGGCGGTTGTCGAAGGGGGCTGCGGGACGCTTACAGGGAGCGCTCGGGGTCGGTCGCTCAAAGGCGAAGGTCTTCGACGAGGAGCGCCCGAAGACGACCTTCGCCGACGTCGCCGGTTACGAGGGCGCCAAGCTCGAGATCCGCGAGGTGGTCGACTTCCTCCGGCGTCCAGAACGCTACGCGCGAGCCGGCGCCATGGCGCCGCGGGGAGTCTTGATGATCGGACCTCCCGGCACGGGCAAGACCCTGCTCGCCCGCGCCGTCGCCGGCGAGGCCAGTGTGCCCTTCTTCTCGGTGACCGGATCAAGCTTTGTGGAAATGTTCGTCGGGGTGGGCGCGGCTCGGGTACGCGATCTCTTCGCCGAAGCGCGAAAGCGCACGCCGGCGATCATCTTCGTCGACGAGATCGACGCGATCGGTCAACGCCGCGGTGGTGCCATGGTGGTCGCGAATGATGAACGCGAGCAGACTCTCAACCAGCTGCTTGCCGAGATGGACGGCTTCGACCCGGCGACCGGCATCGTAGTGCTGGCGGCTACCAACCGACCCGAAGTACTCGACCCGGCGCTGTTGCGACCCGGTCGGTTCGACCGGCAGGTGGTCATCCCTCTCCCGACCCTCCCGGAGCGGCTTGCGATCTTGCAGGTCCACGCCCGCGGTAAGCAACTAGCCCCCGATGTCGACCTCGCAGTTGTGGCGAGGGGCACTCCCGGCTTCTCCGGCGCCGATCTCGCGAACCTCGTCAACGAGGCCGCGATCGTTGCAGTCCGCGCGGATCGCGAAGTGCTCAGCGCCACAGATTTCGACGAAGCCCGAGATCGGATCATTCTCGGCCGACGCGAGGGTTCGAACGTGCTGATACCTGACGAACAGCACGCCGTCGCGGTGCACGAGGCCGGTCACGCGCTGGTGGCCGCCTACTGCGACAAGGCAGATCCGATCGCCAAGGTGACAATCCTCCCTGCCGGGCAGTCACTCGGCGCCACCGAGCAGCTCCCGCTCGTTGAGCGCCACCTCTACGGTGAGGACTACCTCTACGACACGCTCGCCGTCTGCCTCGGCGGCAGGGCTAGCGAGCTGGTCGTGCTCGGTCAGGGATCGACCGGCGCCTTGAATGATCTTGCCAAGGCGACCGAGCTCGCGACGAAGATGGTGCGCGAATTCGGGCTGTCCTCGGTCCTTGGACCCGTGGGTTATCCCTCGGGGGGATCGGTGTATCTGGGCGAAGGCGGTAGCGCCATTTCGAGTCGGCCGTTCGCGGAGCAGACCCAGGCGGTCATCGACGCTGAGGTTGCGAGGATGTTGCGCGAGGCCGAACAGCGATCGATCGCAATCTTGAAGGAGCATCGTGACGCGCTCGACCAGCTCGTGGCGCTCCTCGTTGCCAACGAAACGATAGGCGGGTCCGAGGTCTACGCGCTCGCCGGCCGACCAGAACCTGCCAGCGGAGGCGGCGTGACGATGGCTCCTGATCGTGCGCGAACCACCGCAGAGCCCACGCACGCGGCTTCCGGCGACGTCGCCGGAGGAGGCTGAAGTTGAACAATTGGACTTTAGAAAGTCTCAGATCAGCCGTTGTATTACAGAGACTGGTGCGCCGACCGGGACTTGAACCCGGAACCCGTTGATTAAGAGTGGGTTCTAGCTCGTCTAGACGATTCGTTCTGGTCGCTTTTGTCTTGCAATTACAGGGAATGTTGTCTTGTCTGTTTGGTCTGGTTTTTCTGATCCGTGCTGGTGTGTGGGATTGTTCGTGGGATTTTGACGCTGATTTTCTGTGGGATTTTGACGCTGATTTTCTATTGAATACTTTGGTAGACAAACGTTTACCAAGTGGGATGCACTACGACTGCCATTAGGGCTCATTGGGGTGAGTGCGCTGACGCCAATCATTCTTACGTTGGCTACATGCTCTTCACATATGAGCGCCTTAGTGTTGTCGGGTGATTGAGGCCCGCGGACTTACAAAACGTTTCGGTGACATTGTCGCTGTTGACGACCTGACTTTCAACGTCGAATCAGGGAAAGTAACCGGATTCCTTGGTCCGAATGGATCGGGAAAGTCAACGACGATGGCAATGATTATGGGCCTCAATCAACCCAACGCTGGCTCAGTCACGA
>PLNQ01000173.1 GCA_003141815.1 Acidimicrobiaceae bacterium
CGCCACGCCGAGATCGCGCGCGACGTGGACCATCTCGGCGACGTACTTGTTGGCGTCGTCCGCGCTGAGGTGGTGCGCGCCAAAGCGTTGGTAGGAGTTGAGGAACATAAAGAGTTCGGTGCAGTGCACCCACATCAAAAGATGGGGATCGTTCGCGTCGTAGGAGGCGCCATCAGCGGTGACGCCGTGGACGAACTGGTGGACGTTCAGCACGCGCTCGATCGCGGCGGCTGCCGACTCCTTCGAACCAAACGTCGTCGCACTGATGAAATTGGCCGTCTGGAGCATTCGTCCAAAAGGGTCATCTTGGTAACGCGAGTGCTGCGCGACGCCGGCCATGGCGTGTGGGTGCAGCATCTGAAAGAAGAGCGAGCCCAATCCTCCGACCAGCATCGATGGCAAGTCGCCGTGGACGACTCGCGTCACGCCGTACACGTCGCTGTACGCGGCGAGAGGGTCGTCACAGCGCGCCGGGGGATCCATCGACAGACCCGCGGCGCGACGGATCTTGATGTTCGCTCGTTGTCGTAGACGAGTGAGCGAGTCGTGATACCACGTAGCGATCAATGCGTTCTCCTCATCGTGTCATACACACTTTACGTTCCGACACTTCCAATCCGACCGGTCGTCTGCGACACTAGAGAGATGCCCCCGGTGCAACCGCTTCATAACTCCTCGACGGAGAGTGCCCTAGAGAGTGGCGTAGAGAGTGAAGTCTCAGTCATCACCGAGCGACCTTGGAATGTCATCGTGTGGAACGATCCCGTGACCCCGATGACCGTCGTCGTCGTGATCTTCAAGCGAATTTTTGGCTATTCGAACAACAAGTGCACGGACTTAATGTTGACCGTCCACCACGAAGGTCGCGCCGTGGTGTGGTCGGGTCAGCGCGAGCGAGCCGAGTCGTACTGCGTAAAACTACAGGTGGCCGGGTTGCAGGCCACCGTGGAGCGAGACACGTAGTGGCCGGCAAACTCTTTACTCGACGACGAGACGGTCGAATCGAAGTGCGGCTGAACGACGCCGGTCGAGGAGTGATTAGGGAAGTGTTCGCCCACGTGCTGGCGGCGGAACGAGACCCGGATCACGAGTGGCACCTCTCCCTGAACTCGCCCATAAATCCAAGCAGCGACGACGACGATCCGCTCGCGTCACTGGCTCGTCAGAACGAAATCGCCACGAACGCCGAACTTTCAATCATGACCCTGAAGGAGCAGTATCTGAACGACGCCGAAGCGTGGGCGTGGCTCAGCACCCTCCAAGTCGCGCTTCGATCGACTGCCGTAGTGAACGGACTCTTGAGCGACGAGAAGCTCGAGTCGTGCGCGCCGGAACTCTTGGACGACATTCGAACGATGCAGCAGTTTCTCTTCGAGTTGGCGGCATGTTTTTAAGACGCGTCTAAGAAGAGGTTCGTAAAGTGCCCGGGCTGAATTGGGACGTCGTGTGATCCCCCCTAGGCTTTATGCCATGGCTATCTTTCGACGCACTTCGCTCCACCTGACCTCGCTCGCGCTTCTTTCTACGGCATTGGTGGTGGGCGCTCCGTTGACAGCGCACGCGTTCACGTCAAATCCCACGGTCGCGTCAATTCTTAAGGCGGCCAAGGGCGCGATCGTGAAGCAGAACGGTGTACACGTCACTGTCTCGACGGTCTCAGGCAAGACTGACAGCTCCGTCGTGGCTGACATCGGCAAGACGAGTGGCACCGAGACCTACGTCTCAGGCAACGAATCCTTTACCATCACCGTGACGCCGACGTACGCGTACTTGAGCGGAAGTCAGAAGGGTCTTACGACGCTGATGGGCCTCACGGCCGCCGAGCAGAAGAAGATTGGTAAGCAGTCCATGGCGATGAAGAAGGGGACGTCGTACTACACGACGTTCAAGTCGAATTTGACGTCGGGGACGACGTTCGCGTCGCTCCTGCCCGCGGCGAAAGGTACGACCTTGCTCACCACGCGGGATAAGAAGACCAACGGCTACCAGCTCAAGTGGACGGCGAAGGCGACGAGTTCGCAGCCCAAGACGACGACCGTCATGACGTTCTCCTCAGGAAACGCGACGCTTCCGATCAAGGACGCCGTGTCGACGTCGACCGGAAAGAGCGAGACGACGTTCAGCAAGTGGGGCGAGAAGGTCAGCGTGAAGATTCCCACGTCGACGATTCCCTACGCTCAGGTAATTCCAGCGTCCTGAGCCAACGCCGCAACAACACGGGATCTCCCTCACCGATCCCGAAGCACAATTACGAACTAAGTCGTCGACGATAAGTTCGCCGTCCTATGGACGGGCGCTTCGGTTTCCCGCTCTTCGATTACAGCGCTGTAGAACTCGCGATGCACATTGAGTTTCCAGTGAAGGGTCTGGGTCTCGCTCCGTGGAGCGCAGGCGGTACTGGTCCGCGCAACCGCGCCTGGTCCTCCCGAGGGTCGTTGCCTTGGAGTGCACGGTAGGGCTGAGAGGCCGTCGGTGAGAAACTCTGTAACCACCGTAGAATTTGCCCGTTCGAAATCTCGATACGATTGTGTCGAGATTCCCGGTATTCGGCCTTCGCCGCCTCCTCTTCCACTGCAATGTGTCCGACCAGGCGTTCATCGAATCGATGAGTGAAGAGGTGATTCTGCCACTCGTCTGCACCGGGCACCACTTCATCGTTGCCTCTCGATTCTCCACTACCGCGGTTCGACGATTAGAAAGCGAAGACGTCAATGACGAAGGATGGTCCGGATCTCTCCCACAGCAATACCGATGGTAAGCACCTGGCCTCGCTTTAGCCGTCATTTCCGGTGCACAGCTCATGATCGTGCTCGACGCGACGGTCGTCAACGTAGCGATTCCCACGATCCACCACGCTCTGCACTTCTCTCCGACGAACCTCGAGTGGCTCATCACCGCGTACTCACTCACTTTCGGTGGTCTCTTGCTCTTTGGAGGTCGAACGGGCGACCTCTACGGCAAGCGCCGGATGTTCATGATTGGCATTGCGATCTTCGCGGTCTCGTCGTTGCTCGGCGGACTCGCGACGAACGAAATCTGGCTCATCATCACGCGTGGTTTGCAAGGGATCGGTGGCGCGATCGCCGCGCCCACGGCTCTGTCACTGATCGCGACGAACTTCGCCGAAGGTCGCTAACGAAATCGTGCGATGGGCGTCTACGCGGCGATGTCGGGTGGCGGAGGGGCGATAGGGCTGCTTCTCGGTGGCATTCTGACCAGTTACGTCTCATGGCGTTGGATCTTTTTCGTCAACGTCCCGATCGCGGCAGTGGTCTTGTTTCTCACGCCACGAGCGCTCAACGAATCGCAGTCGAGCTCGGGTCACCTCGACGTGCCCGGGGCTATCACGGTCACGGGCGGGATGCTCTCGCTCGTCTACGGCCTTTCGAACGCGTCGAGTCACTCATGGGGGAGCACCGCGACGATCGTGTCCTTGGTGGGGGCGGTAGTGCTGTTGACGACTTTTGGAATCATCGAACAACGGAGCACCGAACCGCTGATGCCCCTCACCATCTTCAAGAACCGCAACCGTTCGGGTAGCTTCGCGATGATGCTCTGCGTCGGCATCGCGCTGTTCTCGATGTTCTACTTCTTGACACAGTATCTCCAGAACATATTGGGTTGGAGTCCCATTAGGACCGGGGTGGGCTTCTTGCCCATGACCGCCGGCATCATCGTCTCAGCGGCGCTCGCCTCACGCTACGTGGGCAGCTTGGGAATTCGCATTCCGCTGATTATTGGACCTGCGGCCGCGACCATTGGCATGTTGTGGATCACTCGCATCACCGTCACCAGTAGTTACCTTGACATCCTCGGTCCCCTCATCGTGATAGCACTCGGGATGGGTTTCTCCTTTGTACCCTTGACGCTCGCGGCCGTGTCGGGCGTCGAGCCCAACGAGGCCGGACTGGCGTCGGCGCTGTTGAACACCATGCAGCAAGTGGGTGGCGCCCTGGGGTTGGCCGTACTGGCCACGGTTGCAATCGACGCCGCCAAGTCCAAGTACCACTCACTGAATGCGACGACGACTCTTGCAAAGAACGTGGCCACGACGCACGGTTACACCACGGCCTTTTTTGTCGCGGCTGGGATCTCGTTCGTCGGGTTCGTGATTGCAGTGAGCGTCATTCGAGCACCGACGAACGTGCCCGAATCCGATGGTCTACAAACGGCGATGACTCCTTAGTCGAGGTCCCCGAGGAGGTGAGACGAGCACGCGATTCTCAGTCGAAGGGTCTGGCGGCGCCGATCTAGCCGCTCCCGACCGATGTCGCGTACTCCACCGAGTTGGAATGGATCGTGTCGCGGTACCAATGGAAACTCTCCTTGGGGAGACGCTCACCGGTGGGAAAGTCCACCCACACGATGCCGAATCGTCGCGAGTAGCCAAAGGCCCACTCGAAGTTGTCGAGAAGACTCCAGACGAAGTAACCCTGGACGTTGACGCCGGCGTCAATCGCGTCGTGCACCGCTGAGATGTGCTCCTGAAGGTACGCCACCCGATTGTTGTCGAGTACCCGTCCGTTGGGATCGACGTAGTCGTCAAACGCTGCTCCATTTTCAGTGACGTAAATCGGCAGTGTGGTGTACTCGTCTCGGATGCGCACGAGTAGGGCGGTCAGGCCCGACGCTTCGATCTCCCAATCCATGGCAGTCTTGTCGCGACCCGGCGTTTCGAGTGATCGAACGCGAAGGTCGGGGAACTGTTCATTCGGCGCCACGAAGTACCCAGCGAGTCGAGCTTCGGTTGCACGCGACTCGTCAACCACGGTGGACGGGAAGTAGTAGTTCACGCCCAGAAAGTCCAGAGGCTGGGAGATGATCTTCAAATCACCGTCTTGGATCACCGAGAAGCCCGGTTTCGATGTCGCGTAGTGCGCCAGCATGTCCTCGGGATAGCGGCCCCGAAAGACCGGCTCTAAGAAGAGTCGATTGAGATTGCCGTCGGCGCGCTGCGCCGCCGCGACGTCCAACTCGTGCTTCGAGCCGGGGCGATGATCACCCAAGTTGAGGGTTATCCCGACTTTGGCCGACGGAACTGCCGAACGAAGAATGGGTATGGCCATGCCGTGGGCGAGCAGCAGATGGTGATTTGCCGCCGCGGCCTTGCCGATGTCGTGTAGTCCTGGCGCGTGGCGCCCGGTGCCGTAGCCGAGCCAGGAGGAACACCACGGTTCATTGAGCGTGATCCAACGCTCGACGTCGTCACCGAGGGCCCTCGCGACGATGTCGACGTACTCGGCGAATCGTTCGGCGGTGTCGCGCACGCACCACCCACCCGCGTCTTCGAGAGGTTGGGGCAGGTCCCAGTGATAGAGGGTGAGCGTGGGCTCGATGTTGCGATCACGCAGACCATCGACCAACCGACGGTAGAAGTCGAGGCCACGTTGATTCGCAGGACCTTGACCCGTGGGTTGGACGCGGGGCCAGGCGACCGAGAAGCGGTAGGCACCGACGCCGAGCTCGCCCAAGAGATCGAGATCTTGGCTCATGCGGTGGTAGTGGTCGCAGGCTACGTCGCCGGTGTCGCCGTTCCACACCGCGCCGGGTCGGTGACTGAAGGTGTCCCAGATCGACGGGCCGCGTCCGTCAGCGGTCGCGGCGCCTTCAATTTGGTACGAGGCCGTCGCCGTGCCCCAGAGAAACCCTGGTGGGAACGGTCGAGTGTGATTGGTGATGCTCGAGCCTGAAGTGCTCATAATTGATGCGTCTCCTCATAGATTGTCGTGAAATTATGCTGATACCTCTACGCGCGGCCCCACCCGGTTGGAGTGAGGCGAGGCCGCGCGTAGACGAAGTCGGTTATGCCTTCTTCAGGTGCATCAGGATCAGTGGCAACTGCGGGTCACCAGGTGACGGGTTGGCGTATCGGTTCGCCGCCGTCACGAAGCCGGTGAAGTTCGCCGTCGAATACTCGTCCCAGTCCGCGCCGTAGAGCAAGGGCGCTACCGGTACCTGCGTCGACACGAGGTTCTCCAATGACGCCACGGCTGCCTTCAGAGCGCTGCTATTGGAGGGGTTGGTGTTCTCCAATGTCGTCAGCGCCGCTTGTGCGCTCGCGTTGTTGTAGCGCCCGTAGTCACTGTTCGCCGAAGTTCCGATGGGGGCCGAAAGGGTGTAGTCGAGCCAGTTGTCGTACTGCACGAACGGGCTCGAGCCACCGTTACCCCAGTGGATGATCGACTGGAAGTTGCCGTTGGCCGAGTCGGTGTACCACTGCGAGGCCTGTACGCCGTCGACCGTCGCGTTGATGCCCTCAGCCTGCAACTCGTTCGAGATCAGCTGGCAGTCGGCGTAGTAGTCCGAGTACGCGGTCGGATCTTCAATCGAGAACTGAATCTCGACGCCGTTCTTCGCGTAGAAACCCTTCGAGTCCTTCGCGTAACCAGCCGCGGTCAAGATCGAAGTGACCTTGGCCGGGTCTGACGTCGGCGAGAGGTCGTTCGTCAGTGACGGAGAAAGGTACGAAGCCTGGTTGGGCAAGATGAGCGCACCCGACGAGGTCGCTGGCTTCTCGTACCCCGTCTCACCCTTCACGGACAACGCCGTGCGGTCGATACCAACACTGATGGCTTGGCGAACGGCCGGGTCGCTGAGCGGTCCCGTGCCCGTGACGTTGAACTCCAGGGTGACGGTGCTACCCGGCGCGAAGTAGGTGTGATTGGTCTTGGGATTCTTGTCCACGAAGATCTGGTTCACGTTCGCGATGTCGTTACCCGCCCAGGTCAATTGACCGTCAGCGAGTGCCGTGGCCGCCGCCGTGTTCGAGGAGTACGCCGGGACGTTGATAGCACTCGCGGCTGGCTTGCCACCCCAGTAATGGGGGTTCACCTTGTACTTCACCACCGTCGACGAGTAGCTGCTCAAGACGTAGGGACCGGTGCCGACGGTCTTCGTCACGATGGCCGTCGCTGGATTGGCGACCTTGGACCAGACGTGTTGGGCGACGATCAGTGCCGTGCCGGCGATCGCCGTGATGTTCAAGTACTGAGGTGCTGCGTAGTGCAGTATCACCGTGTACTTGCCCTTGGTCGTCGCGTTGCTCGACATCTTCGGCACGCCGTAGACGTTGGCGGCGGGCACGCGGTTCAAGAGGTCGAACGTGAAGGCCACGTCGGCCGAAGTGAATGCCTTGCCGTCACTCCAGTTGACTCCCTTACGGAGTTGGAAGGTCAGCGTCTTGCCCCCGTTGGACCACGCGTAACTCTTCGCGAGCCACGGGTACTGCGTGTTGGCTTTCAACGTGTCGAACTCGAAGAGCGGTTCGTTCACGAGTGAGCGAACGCTCAACTGCTCCGCGAAAGAACTCGAGTCAAAGGGATTGAAATTGTTGGTGAAGGTCACTCCGGTATTTCCCTCGAGGGTCAACACCGAACTGGTCGACGCGGAGGCCGCACCAATGGTCACCGCCACGATGCCGAGCGTCAAGCACGACAGGGCGGTTAAAACAACTCCTGTTTTCCTAAACATACGTATCCTTTATATTGATAGTGTCCAGCCGGCTTTCGCCGACGTCTTTATGAACCGTGTGGGTCCGTATTGCACGACGCGAGGCCGGTTGGACCTTCGCGTTCTCGTGTGGGCCCGCGCCCGACCTTGTCGTCAGTCGTGAGCCCAACTAATTGGTCGTCATCATGTCTTCGTAGGTTCCCCCTCTCGTCGGCGCGTTGGTGGCGCCACCTCGACCGCGGCTTCGGGCTCGCTCGCGTGCAACCAGCAGTGCGAGGTGTGGCCCTCACCGACCATGAAATTTGGTGGATCGTCAGTGCGACAGACGTCCATTGCGAAGGGGCAGCGAGGCGCGAAACGACATCCCACTTGGGCTACCTCGAACGTCGCGTGCTCGATCCTGCGCGAATCCTGGCTCGTCGGATCGGAGGGATCGGGCACCGACGAGATCAGGAGCTGGGTGTAGGGATGGGTGGGGTCGTCCACCAGGGCCGTACCACGAGAACGCTCGACGATCTGGCCCGCGTACATCACGATCGTTTCGTCGGCGATGTAGCGCGCCGACGCGATGTCGTGCGTGATGTACAAGATGGCGAGGCGTTCGTCGTCACACAGCCCCCGCAAGAGGTTCAAGATACCGAGACGCACCGAGACATCCAGCATGGAGATCGGCTCATCGGCGAGCAGGACGTCCGGCTTCACGCACAGAGCACGAGCGATCGACACGCGCTGGAGCTGTCCGCCCGAGAGTTCGTGAGGGTAGCGATCCACGAAGCGCTCGGGCGGATCGAGAGAGACTCGTGACAGCGCGGCCTTGGCGAGTGTTTCGACCTCACCATTGTTCGCGCCGTGGATGAGAAGGGGACGCTCCAGGCTGTGGCGGATGCGGTGGACGGGATTGATCGAAGCGTAAGGGTCCTGGAGGACCAGCTGCACCTTGGCGGCGTAGTCGAGGGTCCGCTTCGAGCGCACCGGAATGGGGGTTCCCTCAAGGACCAACTCGCCTGACGTCGGCGTGACGATCCGAGCCAGCATTCTCGCGAGCACCGACTTGCCCGAACCGCTCTCGCCCACGACCGCCGTGACGTGGCCCTCGAAGAGGTCGAGGCTGACGTCCTCGACGGCACGTACGACTCGTTTGGCGGTGAGGAACCGCCCGGGCACGCGCGTCGTGAAGTGGCGCGTCAAGTGCCGGGCGCTCAACTGCGCGGGGAAAAGAGTCGGCTCGCTCACGGCCGTTCCTTCAACGAGGTGACGGAATTTCGCGCAGGGTTTGGCGTACGTGAGAGTTCGACGGGCACGGGGACTGACGAGTCTGAAGAGTGCAGCCAGCACGCGACACTACGATCCGAGTTCCCGGTGGCCGTGAGCGCGGGCGCTTCGTTCTCGCAGCGCGACATTGCGAATGGACAACGGGGGTAGAAGTTGCAGCCCGCTGGCAAGTCCGAGAGGTCCGGCGGCGAGCCGGGGATTCCCGTCAGTTCGCGCCGCGGGCCGTGCAAGGGTGGAAATGAGTTGAGCAGTCCCAAGGTGTAAGGGTGACGAGGCGCTTCGTAGAGTTCGCTGGCGCCGGCGCGCTCGACGATCTCGCCGGCGTACATCACGACGATCTCGTCGGCGAGTTCAACGAGTAGCGAAAGGTCGTGGGTGATGAAGATCATCGCGAAGCCAAAGCGCGAGCGCAAGTCGTGGAGCTCGGAGATGATCTCGCGTTGGGTCACGACGTCGAGCGCGGTGGTGGGTTCGTCCATGATGACGAGATCGGGGTCGAGCGCGAGCGCGAGGGCGATCATGATCCTTTGGCGTTGGCCACCGGAGAGTTCATGGGGGAATCGGGCCAGGCGATCTTCGTTTAGACCGACCATCGTGAGCAACTCAACGGCGCGCGCGCGACGCTGGACCTTCGACATGTCGGGTCGGTGTGTCTTGAGGACCTCGTCGAACTCTCGTCCGACGCGAAGCACCGGGTTCAGCGCGCTGAGGGCACTCTGCAAAACAATCGAGACGTGCGACCAGCGAACCTTTCTCAGTTCCTTCTCACTCGCCGTCACGAGGTTCAGCGACGTGAACACCTTTTCGTCGCCGCGGTTGGCGAAGTTGAGGGTCACGTCGCCACCGCTGATCACCCCCGGTGCTCGCAGCAGACGCGTCATTGCGTAAACCAAGGTGGACTTTCCCGAACCGCTCTCTCCAGCGATGCCGAGGACCTTTGAACGACGCAAATGGAGAGTCACGTCGTTCACGGCGCGCACCATGTTCTCGTCCACGCCGTAATCCACGCTGAAGTTACTGACCTCAAGCACGAACTCGCTTCGCTCGACGTTCGCCATAGCGCTGCCCTCTTGTTCCTCGAGTCCTTCGTTCAGTGGAGAGACCGCTTGAATGTCGAAGGTGTCGGCACTCATTGGCTCACCAATTTCGCTGGTGCCGAGTTGACGCGTGACGCCCTCGCGGGGCGGAGCACTGGCGTGAGACCGAGGCGGACGCGTCGGGGAAGTCCCAATTTGCGGCGCTGACGCGACGACAGACCGCCGGCACGAAGTCGGGGATTGATGAACTCGTCGATACCAAAGTTCACGAGCGCGAGACCGGTGCCGACGAGGGCAATGCAGATGCCGGGCGGCACGAACCAGTACCACTCGTTCGACAGTGGCGCGTTGTTCGCCTGGGCCCAATAGAGCATCGTCCCCCAGTTCCACACCGCGGTGCTGGTCAGACCGATGTAGGCGAGGGTCACGTAGGCGCCTATTGCGTAGAGGACCGTGAAGAGGAACGATGAGGCGAGAACCGGCAGCAGGTTGGGCGCTATTTCGCTGAACATGATGCGGTGGCGCTTTTCACCGATGATGCGCGCCGCTTCAACGAAGTCTCGGTTGCGAAGTGACATCGTCTGGGCCCGAAGAACACGTGCCCCCCAGGCCCATCCGGTGAGGCTGATGATGAGACCGATCACGAAGGAGTTCGAGCGACTGTTCACGGGCAGGTAACTGTCGATGACTATCAGTAGTGGCAACCCGGGAATCGCGAGAAAGACGTTGGATAGTAACGACAGTCCGTCGTCAGGTAAGCCCCCGAGATAGCCCGCGGCGACGCCGATAGTCACCGAAAGAATCGTGGCCACGAGTCCCGCGACCAGTGCTACGACCATGGTGGCGCGCGCGCCGACCAACAGTTGAGAGTAAATGTCTTGACCGAGGCTTGTGGTACCGAGCCAGTGGTGCGCCGAGGGCGTGAGGTTCGCCGCGAAGTTCGTCGCACTCGGGTTGTAGGGGGCGAGCCAAGGTCCGATAATCGTCATGAGGATGAAGAAGCCCACGATGCCGAGCCCCAAGAGAACCTTGGGCGACTTGGGTAGACGCAATACCTTCATACCGCGGCCTCAGTTCTCGTTCGAGGATCGAGCGCGAGGTACACGACGTCGGCGATCAAATTGGCGCAAAGCACCGTGAGCGTGATGACCAAGAAGATTCCTTGGATGAGCGGGTAGTCCTCATTGAGGACGGCTTGTAAGAGAAGGTCACCAACGCCGGGGTAGTTGAAGACGAGTTCTACCAACAGTGCACCCGACACGACGAGGCCAATAGCGAGCGAGAGGTTCGCAATGCTGGGAAGTATGGCGTTGCGCGCGGCGTGCATGATCACCTTTCGGCGGGGCAGGCCTTTCGCCACGGCCATGAGCACGAAGTCCTCACCGACCATCGTGATCATCATGTTGCGCATGCCCAACATCCAACCCGCGATGGAGCTGAGCACGATGGAAATGACGGGCAGTTCGCCGTAACGAATAACGTTGCCCACGAAGTTCCAGTTCCATCCCGGCGTGGCGTTCTGGCTGTAGGCACCGAGCACGGGAAACCAGTGCAGGTTGCTCGCGAAGACGAGGAGCATCACCGTGCCCAAGAAGAAGTAGGGGATTGCCTGAAAGAAGGTTGCAGTGGGAATGAGCGAGTCCAGACGCGACCCGCGAGTCCAGCCCAGGAGGGCACCGGCGAATGTCCCCACGGCGAAACTGACGATGGTTGACACCCCGATGAGCCCAACTGTCCACGGCACCGATTCGCGCAGGATGGCGCCCACCGGTGCTCCGAGCGTGATCGACACGCCAAAATTGCCGTGAAAGAGCTGGGAGAGATACGTCAGGTACTGCGAGAAGAGACCTTCCTTAAAGCCCAGGCCAAAGGAGAGTCGAATGGCGTTCATCTCGGCGGCCGTGACTTGGCCCGTCAATTTTCCAATCATCGTTTGCACCGGATTTCCGGGCATGAGTCGTGGCAAGAGAAAGTTCACCGTTATGGCGACCCACGCCGTGAGTGCGTACAAGGAAAGGCGGCGAATGATCATTCGCACGATCAGCCGGCTTCACTTCGTAACGTCGACACGCCAGCGAGGGTGAGTCGCGGTTCGGTCTCATCGACACATCCGCAACTTCCACGTACGACCAGCTCGGTTGGCAGGACGATAGTTCGCTCGATTTCGTGCGATGCGTCGAGCGTGGCCACGAGAGTGTCGACGGCGACTTCACCGAGAAGACTGCCCGATTGACGAATGGTCGTCAACGATGGTTTGAAGTAACGCGTGAGCGTGATGTCGTCAAAGCCCGTGACGACGATGTCGTCGGGGACCTTGAGTCCCCTCGCGTTGAGCGCGTAGATCACACCGACCGCCATCTGGTCGTTGGCGCAGGCGAACGCCTGGGGCAACGGTTCGGGTCGGTTGAGTCGAGCTTGCATCACGGCCTCGCCGCCCGCCGACGTCCAGTCGCCGTCGAGGAGATCAACGTCGTCCAGCGTGCCGCCACACCCATTAATGGCCTCGCGAAAAGCGATGACACGCGCGACGCTGTCGGGGCTCGCGTCAGCGCCGGAGACGAAGCCCACGCGAGTGATGTCGTGCACCGTGGTGAGGTGTTCGACCAGATTTTGCATGGCCTGTTTGTTGTCGACTCGTACGGTCACCGCCGAAGGGGAGTCCCCTTTTCCCGCGAGCAAGACCACCGGGATTCGCCGGGCCAAGTAGGCCACGTCATCGTCGCCCAGCACCCGATCCAAGAGGATCAAGCCGTCGACCGTGCCACTGAGACTTAGGAGGGAGTTCATTCCCGAGGGATGAGTGTCGTCGGCACTGCTTAGCAAGAGCGAGTAGCCGTGTTCGGCGGCGCGCGTCTCGGCACCTCGAATCACGATGTCCGTGTAAAGAAGACTCGCTTCTTCGACGACGAGCACGTTGTTGTCGACCGTGGCGCGCGTGAAGACGAGTCCCAAGATCCAGTGCTTGCCACTCGAGAGTCCTCGCGCCACCGCGTTGGGTACGAACTCCAACTCGTCCATCGCGGCCATCACCTTGGCGCGCGTAGTGGGGCGCACTGATGAGAGCGAGTTGAGTGCGCGACTAACCGTTGCAGTGGAAACGCCCGCAAGTTTCGCGACGTCGTAAATCGTTGGCGGTGAATTGACCACCAGCCCCCTAAGTCTCCCCTACAACACTGAATGTAACCGCTTACAGAGTTGTAACCGCTTACAATGTACTCACCGAATTCCACCTTGTCAAGTCGGTTTGGACTTCTTTGTCAGATGAATCGTGGGGTCGATTCGCACTCAATTGGACACGAGAGTTCTATCCGAGATCAGGAAGAATACAGCTGAATTCCCTCGGTTGAAGAACGTCGCTTCTCACGTTTATTTGGCTCGAGCGGGGCATAGGAGTTGAGGACACGAGAGATATGAGTGACGCACGCCGAAGGCAGCGCTCTTCACGACGGCTATCGAAGGATTGATGACGCGTCGTTCTTAATCATTGACGATGTCCATGAAGTATTCGAAGTGATGGAGATCAGCGATCGATATGCCGAGCGGTCACGGCGCCGCCGTCGTCGTGGTGGTCGATGTGGAAGAGGTGGTCGTGGACGTTGTTCCCGTCGTTGTCGTTGTCGTTGTCGTTGACTGGTCTATTCCGGGGACGTACTCGGCAACCCAGTCGACGAGCATCGACACGTTTTTCTTGGGACACTGGCGTCCCACCGTGCACAGTGCCCGTTGTTCAAGATTGAGGTCCATGGGAACGTTTGGGATATTGGCTGGCGCGACGTCTCTGGCCCACGCCCGTCCGTCGACGACAAACGTGACGGAGGAAGCGGTCCAGATGACCCCCCACGTGTGCCACTTCAACATGTTGAGCTGAATGTTGCCGTGATCCATGGTGTTTTGCGTCCCAAAGTGCACGGTCTCGGTGGTCTTCACGTCCGAAGCGCCTGTCTCGTTGAAGTCAATTTCGGGAGGCCAAGTGTTGGTCGCCGGCCAGAGCAACTGCACTTCGTTGGGCCCGGGCCCGGTTTCGCGCGACCGCACGAAGTACGCGCCGTACACGCGACTTAGACCGCACTGACAGAGGCCACCGGTGACCCAACGATTTTGATAATTGAGGTCCTTCCAGGCGTTGAGACGTAGGACTCCGCCACTGAACTGAACGTGTTGCGCATCGAAGTGCCCTCCGGGATCGCCGCCGGGAACGCCACTGAAGACGTACCAGCCAATCGGCAACGCGTTGGTCGTGAAGTCGTTGACGTAGCTCTGCGTGTAACCCGGTAGGTCATTCGGTCCCGGAGGGCTCATCCCCGACGGTTCACTGCCATTGGGAATACCGACAGGGTAGGGACGTGTCGTCGAAGCAGCGTTCGCTCGAGTCGATGTTGCGAACGTGGACAGTGGAAGCCAAAGGAGCGTCGCGAGCAGTAGGACGAAAGCCGTACGCACGGCATTTCGTCGGCGAGCACCCCGCTCAGTGAACGAGGAAAGAGGAGGGCGCGAGAAGGGATTCACAGGGACGAGAGTGGCTCAGTAACTTTCGTGGTTTCCTTAAAGCGTACGCGCCTTTGCTGGCGATTGCTTGTTTCTCCCGTAATGACCAATTCAAAAGGGTTTTGGGGATCCTTCAGAGCGGCGAGGACCTCTCCAATGGAAGGAATCCGTTTTTCGAAGCCAGCGATGTTCTCAGATCGAAGTGCCGACTACTGCGCGCAAGCGATGATGGCTTTCGCCAATGCAATCGAACTCTTGGCAAAGTGCGCGTGGTTCGCCGCAATGTACGCTTCAAGACTCTTAAGGCTCGAGGAACTCGCCTCGTACTTCAAAATCGTGACGATTTCGTCGAAGATAACTTTCGTCTTGGCATTCGGCGCTTCTGAGTCCAACTTTTCGTAGAACTGCAAGGACGCTTTTGCCCATTTTTGGTAACTCTTGGTACTGATCTTCGTCGGCGGTGTAACAGGTTTGTACGTGAACATTGTTTTGCAGAAGGCGCTCGTACCTAGTGCCGAACTACTCGGCACCGAGACACCGAGCGAAACGACCAACGTAGCCATGACAACACCACTCACTAATGCCGTTTTTGACGAGGCGACCCTACGTCTAGTTCTTGTGAACACCGTAAATCCTCCCTTATGAAGACCGCCACGGCGACCACCTCCGCGAGGCTCACGTCACTGGGGCCAATTCAATGGCACCAACACCGGCGGATTCACGGGATCGGCGCAACACGCTTCATTTGACGGAAGATAAGTCCGTTCATTGGAGGTGTGATGGTTCGCTTGGTGAATATGTCCGACGATATGCGCGACGTGATTTGGGATCGCTTCGCTGCAGGAGAGTTGCCCTACACAATCTCTAGAGACTTGGGCCGGTTTCCCTTCGCCGTTCACCAGATGCTGAGTCTGACGGGTGGGGTGCGACCGCCGCGGCCCAAGAGGTCTCCACGAGCGTTGAGTGTTGACGAACGCGAGGAGATTTCGAGAGGCGTGGTGGCTGGCGAGTCGTTGCGATCGATAGCGGGTCGCCTCGGGCGAGCGCCATCAACGATCTCTCGCGAGATTTCGCGCAACGGCGGATCCCGCAGATATCGGGCGTGTCCGGCCGATCGACGTGCCTGGCGGCGTGCCAAACGACCGAAGGTGGCCAAACTGGCGAACTGTCCGCGTCTTCGCGGAGTCGTCGAGTCCAAACTCGATAAGAAATGGTCTCCGGAACAGATCTCCCGGTGGTTGGCTGTGAACTACCCAGCTCAACCGGAGATGAACGTGTCGCACGAGACGATCTACCTGTCGCTGTTCATTCAAAGCCGCGGCGCCCTGCGCAAAGACCTGCACAACGCGTTGCGCACCGGACGCGCGATGCGTCGCCCGAAGCACCAGAACGCGGGCACTCGCGGCATCATTCCGGGGATGGTGCTCATCTCCGAACGACCAGCCGAGGTTGAAGATCGAGCGGTGCCCGGCCACTGGGAAGGCGACCTCATCATGGGGACGGACAAATCGTGCATCGGCACATTGGTCGAACGCACGACGCGCTACACCATGCTTCTAAAACTCGAACGACCGACCGCCAAAGAAGTCCGCACTGCGATGGCAAAGAGGATCCGACGGTTTCCAGCTGAACTCACCCGCAGCGTCACCTGGGATCGTGGCTCTGAGATGTTTCAGCATCGCGAGTTCACTGTCGCGACCGGAGTGCAGGTCTACTTCTGTGATCCGCAGAGCCCATGGCAACGAGGGACCAACGAAAACACGAACGGCCTGCTTCGCCAATACTTTCCAAAGCGCACCAGCCTTGCTGGCTTCACTCAACGCGAACTGACGGCCGTCGAGCGAGAGCTCAACGAGCGTCCGCGCAAGACCCTCAATTGGGTGTCACCATTGGAGGCGTTGAATGAACTTGTTGCGTCGACCGTCTGAACCCGCACCGTCTGTCTAGCAGGTTGTTCGCGTCAAAGCCAACAGTGCCGTGGCGCGGAGTTGACCTCTCAAGAGCGCCCTGACGAGTGTGTTTCCGGGATTCTTGAAGGCGATCTTTTGATTGTCGTCACTCTGACGGTGCGCCGAATGGCGAAATCGGAGAAGCGATTCCAAATTTGTTTGAGTGGTACGCTCGCGGTTCTATGCCGATGATTCGGGTTGCCTTGGCGGAAGATAACGCGTTACTGCGCGAGGGGATCTCGCACATGATTGAGGTCGAAGAAGAACTTGATCTCGTCGGCGTCGCTTCGGATCTTCCAGAGCTTCTCGCTCTCGTGGTGGAGCACGAACCCGACGTCGTGGTGACTGATATTCGAATTCCCCCCACGGGCACCATCGTCGAGAAAGACGAGTGCTTCACCTACGTAAGGGACGACGCGGCGATTCAGAGCCTTCCAAGTGATGCCCTCGCCAAGATTGATGAGGACGCGTTTTCGAAGACGACGTGCTCGAAGAAGATGACGATACCGGAGAAGACGACGAAGAGCTTGAAACCTCGGATTTAGAATGCGACGGCGAGACGCAATCATCGTTCCCGCCAAACTACGAAAAGTCCTCAAAACAGATGAAGAAAAAGTTGAAGAAGCAGAAGAAAAGAAGCGCGTTCTCCGCGGGCGATTTCATCGCGCCGCGATGGACGTTTCTTACTTCATTGCGCCTCGGCACTTGCAAGGGAGCCAGAAGTTGATCGAATGCAAGTAGTTCTTCGTCGTCACCGTGAGCGGACCCTCAGCGCTGCCTGGACAGTGCGCGTCGTGGCGGCCATGGCCCTTTCATTGAGCGTCATCACCTTGAATTCGTCAACTGTGTCGGCGTCGGCTCTGAGCATCAAGGTGCGGGGCAATCACCTGGTCAACCAGGACGGCAAGACCATCCGCCTGTTGGGCGTCAACCGTTCAGGTGCGGAGTACGAGTGCGTGACGTCTCATCAAGTCTTCGACGGTCCCTCGGATGCGGCTTCGGTGAGGGCTATGGTCTCGTGGCACATCAACGCCGTGAGGGTTCCGCTCAACGAGGACTGCTGGCTCGGGATAAACGGCGTCGTGACCGGCGGCGCGACGTACCGCAATCAGATCGTGCGTTACGTGCACACCCTCGAATCGTTCGGACTCTATGTGATTCTCGACCTGCACTGGGCGGCCCCCGGGACGAACCAGGCGGCCAGCCAATGGCCCATGGCCGACGCCGATCACTCACCGACGTTCTGGAAGTCAATGGCCGCGACGTTCAAGTCCGACCACGCCGTGCTCTTCGACCTCTTCAACGAGCCCTACGGCATTAGTTGGCCGTGCTGGCTGAGCGGCTGTCAGGCGTCATACGGCAGCTCCACGAGCATCACCTACCAGACCGCCGGCATGCAGCAACTTGTCGACGCCGTACGTTCGACCGGGGCCACGACCCCGCTCATGCTCGGCGGCCTGGGATACGCCTATGACGTGTCGGGTTGGCGACAGTACGAGCCCAAGGACCCCGTCCATCAGCTCGTGATCAGTTTCCACATCTATAACTTTGGAGGCTGCCAAAGCGCCTCGTGCTGGAGTGGGGACATTACCCCGCTGACCAAGGTGTTCCCGGTCGTCACTGGCGAGTTCGGCGAGGACGGATGCACCGACACGTTCGATCTGGCTTTCATGCCCTGGGCCGACCAACACGGCGTCTCCTACCTTGGCTGGGCCTGGGACGCGACAGACGCGGGCTGGACCTGCTCGGGCGGCCCGGCGCTCATCGAGGATTACGGTGGCAAGCCGACCGCCTATGGCGTCGCACTCAAGGAGCACTTGGCCAAGCTGGCCAAGCTAGCCAAGTCGTTCGGATGAACTCGTTTCATCTAAATCGCATGCAACTTCCCGGGACCTAAAGATTGGGTTCGGCGGTGATGTGAGAGGTATCAAACACTTCACGCTACGGGCAATGAATCAGTGCAGCGTTTGTGGCAAACTCACGGTATATACAGTGGAACATCTCGATTTCTGGGTGACGCAATTCTATTGCAATTTCGCGCGAAAGACGCTCGTCAATCGATATTCGACACCTTAGAGAAGGAAGAGCGAATGAAAAACTTTGCGAATCAAACAGATCGATTTGCCACCCACCGAATGGCGAAGGTTGCGCTGGTTGCCGTGCCGTTATTGGCGACGGCCTTAGTGTCGATGATCGTTCCCATTGCGAGCGCTTCAGCGTCCACCACCAACTCCTTGGTAGTCAGTGGCGCTGTGTCAGGTACGTTGAAGATCGGTCCCGTCACCTCATGCAGCGGGACCACCAAATACGCCCAGCTGAGTTCATTTTCCACGACGCTTTCTTCAAAGAAATACAAGAATTTGTCAATAACCATCTCGCTGTCCAAGCCGGGTGCCGCCGCCAAGAAGTTCAACTCCTCGACCGCGACGTTCGTGCTACAAAGCGGATTGGATGGTTGGGTCGCAACGAAGGGAACAATGGCCCTCGGGATTGATTCTGGTACCGTCAACCTAACGTTGGGCGCTCACGAGGGCTCCGCAAGTGGCACCGTTCACGTGAAGGGCAGTTGGAAATGCGCCGGTTAAGTCTTGGCGGGTTGCTACATAGGTAGTTGGTCTCGGTCTGGTAGTTCGTACATTGAACGCTCGGACAATCGGGCCGTCATGAGGACGGATTCTTCATGCAAGAAAGGGTGTTGGTCGCTGCCAAACGTGACGTTGCGGACGTGAGTTCAGCCTCTCAGATTGAAAACTATCTAGAGGTGTACGAGTAACTGTTGACACCACTCGAAAGCATCGTCCACCACTTCGTGATCGCGGTCTTTCATCAGGGCAGAGCCAGCTTTTTCGCCTGCCATCGAGGTTTTTGTCGTGATAGTCATCACCTTGACCAATCACCCATACCGACGTCAGCCCTATCTCCATGAGCACCTGAGCCACCTCCTCATCTCGAAGTTGAGGTAAGCGGCGACGGTAACGTTCTTCACGGGATCACGAGGTCCAGCGAACTTGGTCGGCAGTACCGGAGTCCGGCCTCAACACACGCGTAGAGGCAATTCACTTGCCGGATTTTGAGGTATGCATTGAATTGTCTTGGTGTAACGACGCGCATCCACCATCGCTGTGACCCTTTAGTGGCGACGTCAACGCCACGGGCGTGGATGACGTTGCCGCGCCTGCGCGGCAGGGAGTCGCGGAGGCCACCTGCGATGACGTAGCCCCGAAACTTGCTCAACCACCGGTCCCACCGTCGCCAGTGCCGTCATCACCGGATCCCGACGGCACGTGCGTCAGACTCACGCTTCCCGTGGGAGAAGGAACGCTCGAGGCGCTCGAGGAAGTTGACGGAGTCGGTACTGGGGCGCTCGTCGTGACGGATGTCGGGGCAGTCACGCCTGAGGGTGCCCATGGGTTGCCCATCGCGACAACGCCCGACGATGCGACCACCGTCAGCGCTATCGTCACCATCCAGGATCGCACACCTTTTCTAATTCGCATCGTCACCCTCCTGTCAGCCATTCTCACGTCAGTCTTAGTTGGACAACGTAAGGCGTGCATAAAGCGAACTTCGGAGTTTTGGAAGTCTTGGGTCCGACGCGTCGTTGTGGAACGCTTTGAAACCAATTCAACGCTCGGTTCGTCGTCAGCAGGTCGAATCTCATGGCTTTGGGTTCGCCGAGATTCCTCGTGATCCAGCCGCAGTCGGTTCAGGAATTCTTCTACGTATCTTGACAACAAGTCGACTGGCGTCAGGAGGACAGAGGATCGATATCCGCTCGGTCGGCCACCTCGCCGGGGCAAACGGGACGTTGACCGAGCGTCCCTGATTCGACGACGATCACGTGGTGAAAGCAGACGTCGTAGCGCCAGGGGGGGGCTCCGGCTACCACCTCAACGGAGATACCCAATGTCGGATGGTGGATGTCGGCCACAACGGCGCCAAAATGGCACGGCGCACACCGGTATTCATACCCCAATCTTCGGCCTGCCTTATCGGACGTCGTTACCATCCAATCGTGGACGTCGAACTTGAAGAACGTGCCGCCGCCGCGGTCTCATGGTTGGAACGTCGCACCCCAACGAGACGTCGTCACGTCAGCGGACCTCGACCGTGGGTGCCTAACGCGTTCGCACTCCTCGCGGGTGTAGGTCTGGGCATTGTTGTCAGCCTCACCATTACCGCTGAATCGTGGGTCTCGCTGAAATCGCCCGGAGGTTGGCTGATGGCGGCGGGGCGACTCTGCGGCATGACGGGCAGCTACCTCATGCTCATCATGATCGTGTTGATATCGCGCGTGCCGTGGCTGGAGAGGGTCGTTGGACAAGACTGCCTCGTTCGCTGGCACCGGCGCATCGGCGGCTGGCCGATTGGCCTCATCACCCTGCACATCGCCTTTATCACTCTGGGCTACGCAGCAGTCACGAACATCGGTCCGTTGGCCCAATTTTGGATCTTCGTGCGGCACTACCCCGACGTGCTCGCGTCCGCCGTCGGCTTCGTCCTGCTCATAGTCGCTGGCGTGGCGTCATTTCGTCTCGCTCGACGGCGTATGAAGTATGAGACGTGGTGGGTCGTGCACCTTTATATGTACCTCGCACTCCTGCTCGCCTTCTCTCATCAAATCGTTACGGGCGTCATGTTCTTGGGCCATCCGCTGGCGAGACTCTTCTGGATTTCAGTCTGGGCGGGAGCCGCCGCCGTTCTGGTGTTCAGTCGCGTACTAACGCCGATTGTTCGTAACCTGAGGTACCAGCTTCGAGTTCACGCGGTTCAAGAAGAGGCGCCAGGGGTGTACTCGCTCACCATATCCGGGCGTCAACTCGACACGCTAAATGTGGCCGGAGGGCAGTTTTTCCAGTGGCGCTTTCTGACGAAGGATCTGTGGTGGCATGCCCACCCCTACTCGCTTTCGGCTCTTCCTCGACCACCCTTCCTTAGGGTGACGATTAAGGCGTTGGGCGACCAGTCGAGCAGCGTGGCGAAGTTGGTTCCCGGAACTCGAGTATTCGTCGAAGGTCCCTACGGTGCGTTCACGCGACACGTACGCCGCCACGATCAGGTGGTACTCATTGGGGCCGGCGTCGGCATCACCCCATTGCGAGCGCTACTCGAGGATCTCCCGCGCCACGTTCGCGTCACCGCGGTGATTCGCGCCTCCACGATCGATGATCTGGTACACCGCGAAGAGATTCGCGCCTTGGTGTCACAGCGCGAAGGCGAGTTGCACGAGATTATTGGGTCGCGTCGTGACTCGCCACTCAACGCCGACGTCATTCGCGGTTTGATCGGCGACGTGACGCATAGTGATTTTTTCATCTGCGGCCCGTCGGGATTCACGGACCTGGTCGTTTCAGCGTTATCGAGGCTTCACGTGAACCCCGATCGAATTCACCTCGAAGAGTTCTCCTTCTCATGAGCGAACTTCCGCGATGAAGCGATCCAAGTTCGTCTTCATGGGCACCGCGCTCGGCGTCGCGGGCGTGCTCGGCTTTCACACGGC
>PLNQ01000103.1:0-1585 GCA_003141815.1 Acidimicrobiaceae bacterium
CGGGCACCGCGATCGAGGATCCTAGTAGTGGGGACGTCGTTGTCCTCGACCCGAGCACGGGCCGTCTGCTTGAGACCGAAACACTGGCCACGACCGCAACGGCCAGCCCCGGCGTGCCCGTGGGAACTGTTCTCGATTCAGTGACGTACGCCACTGGCGGCGTGGCCAACGCCTTGGGATCAGCTCCGAGTTAATTGCCTTCTCCACCACTGAACCAAGCATCCCCGCCGGCCACGATTGGGAGTAGGTTGAGGTCCGAGCTCATCCTCTCGGCGATGATCGGCGCGTACGTCGTCGTCTCTTATCAGAAGTGATAAAATAAGGCGCAACCAGCAATTCGGGAATCGAGGACGCGTTATGGCGCAAAAGCGCAGACCCAAAGGGGGCGACGATGGCGAACAGTTCGCACCGAAGGTCGGTCCCGAATCAACCGTGGACCTCACGCCGGAAGGTCTCACCACAACTGACGAGGTCTTCCAACGACTACTGAAGTCCGCCGCGACGTTGCAAGAGATGGTCCCCGACGCGGTGCTGGTCGGAGGCTCGGCCGCGGCGTTCTACGTGGGGCACCGTCAATCGACGGACCACGACCACGTCATCGACGATCTCTCGGATCGTTTCGACATGGTGCTCGAAGCCCTCGAATCCCAGGGCGGGTGGATCACCAACCGCGTGGTGCCCAACAAGATCATCCTCGGACAGCTCGGCGACATCGAGGCCGGAGTGCGCCAGCTCCGGCGACGCGTGCCGCTCGAAGTGATCGACTACAAGCTCGACAACGGCCAGACGCTTCGCGTGCCCACGCCCGACGAGACGCTGCGCGTGAAGGGCTACCTCGCCATCGTGCGCAACCGGACCCGCGACTACCTCGACATCGCCGCTCTTTCGTGGTGGTTGGGGACCAGCCGCGCGGCCGCAACCTTGCGCAACATCGGCGACTACTACGAGGACCAGCGTTTCGACGACGATGGCGCCGCGTCGCAGTTGGCCGTCCAGTTGGCCGACCCTCGACCCTCGGACTCGTCGATTACGAAGAACCTGGGTGCCTACAAGCGGCTCGCTCGCCAGTGGCACGATTGGAACGAGGTCCGTGCCGTATGCGCCCAAATCGCGGTAGCGATGTGCAGCGAACCCGAGGACGCGTCATGACGCTCGCCTTTCGCAACATCGAGGTCACGCCCGCCGACCCCATCGAACAATGGGGTGTCGAGGGAATCGAGACGGCCCTGGAGCGGGGCAGTCTACGCTACTGGCGCCGGATCGCCGCCGCGATTCTGGCCGACCCGTGGGGCAAGGTCGCCCGCGAAGTCGAAGAGGTGCTGGCCTACTCGAGGCCGTACGGCGTGGCCGATCTCATGGACAGAATCATTGAGTCCGCCCGTGCTGAATCGTCCGAGGATGAACGACGCGTCGTGGCCGACGAGGTAGCCGCACTCGTAGCACGTTCGGGCCTCTCGCGCAAGGAGTTCTCCGCGCGCATCGGCACCTCGACGTCGAGACTTTCGACCTACGAGTCGGGCAAGGTGGTCCCGTCTGCGGCCATGATGGTGCGGATGCGCCGCGTGGGCGCGTCGTCAAAGCAGCA
>PLNQ01000103.1:1661-10329 GCA_003141815.1 Acidimicrobiaceae bacterium
GACGAAGGACTTGTCGATCTTGATGATCGTCGGTTGCAGGTCCACGAGGTACGAGAGTGATGCGTGACCGGTTCCAAAGTCATCAAGGGCAACACCAATCCCACACCGCCGCAAATGCTCCAGCGTGCGCATCGTCCCGGCCACGTCGAGCAATCTCTTTAAGTCTTTCAAGATGAGGACGAGAGTCCGCTTGCAGATCCACGGAAGTCTCTGACCACGACACGCGTACATCGGCGGGCGCCCGCGCACTATCTGGCTCGAATGCCAAGGTGCCGGGATCGAGACCCGGGCGGCCCACCAGGAGTTTTGGAGTGCAAATGGCCGGTATTTGCGTCTCAAAGCTAAACATTGTCCCCAGGTGACGGAGTCCCGTCGCGCTTGCGTAACGTTATCTGAAACACCGAAGGAGCTCGATAGGCCTCATTTTGGGCTCACTTTTCCGCAACACTACGAAACCCAGACCGACAAGTGACAACACCGTCTTGAAAATGACATTGTCTTTCGCTTTCCCGGCACGATTCAGCAACACGTACCGTGTCGAGCATTTCACTGAGGCGCCTTGACCTTGAGCCAATGCATGCCACCGTCACTCGTGCTCCAGAGTTGAAATGGGAAAGATCCACCCGGTCCCTGGGAAAGTGCCAGCCCTTGCTTCGCGTTAGTAAAATCGAGAGAGAACCAGTAATTCTTCGTCGGGAGATTTGCAACGTGTTGAGGATGTGAGAACTCGCTCGACACTCGGAAAAGGCGGTTTCCTTGAAGCTGATTGTTAAAAACTGCTCCGCTATGTCCAAGCGACTCAAAAGCACCAAATCCCAAATTTGATAAAGGGCCCGTTGTAGCCATCTGCCACGTCAAGCCGCCGTCTAGCGACTGAGCAATGTCGCCGCGAAACATCCCCTGACCGGACACGGCCCACAGCCTCATTGCGGAGGTCGGTGACAGCCCGCAACTTGCCACGCTCGAAAGCGCAGGCTGCACTTTCACGACGAACGATTGGCCGCGATTGTGCGAAATTGCCACGAACGGTGAAAACGGTGCGGCGTTCTGTTCTTGCGTCGTGAGCCACAAGTTCGAACCGTACGCTGCGACGGAAATATTACCGCCCCAGTACTTAGAGAGGACCGGAGGATTGGCCAAATGCGTCCAGTTAAGCGAAGCGACTTTTGATCGATAGAGGCGTTCATCGGAACACCGTCCCTTGGCAGTACATTGCGCAGTAACCGCGAATGTATACCGTTGGCTCGTCGCAAGTTGATAAATCGCGACGTGGGGAGCAATGTGATCAATTCGCCAGGTCTTACCTCCGTCGATAGTTTCAAAGAGTTCGTTCGTCGACCATTTCGTACCCGTGTTCGTCTCCTGGAGCGCGTAACCGTCGAGAGGGTTCGCAAAGAAAAGCTGACCAAGTGGCGCAACGTTCATTCCCCGGACCATGGAAACGGCGGGAACGCTTACCGCAGTGAAGGACTGGCCACCGTTGACCGTTCGCTCGATTCGAAGACAACTCCGACGACGACACGTCGGCGTCCCCCAAAGTACGTAAAGAGTGTTGGAGTTGCCCGCTTGGACAATGAGGATAGGAGACATCGACGCACTGCCAGATACACCCGCTGACGATGGAGCAGCCAAAAATGTGGCCAACGACGTAAGCGCCACAGCCCAGACCAACATGGATTGGCGCACTCTTCGGCTCCGGGTATTTGCCATTGTTACCTCTCCGCGTTCCAAGGTGTTTAACTCGAACTTCCCGACGCCAGCGTTCCTTACTTCTGATTATGAAGCAGTGGCGACCTGAGCGTTACGCACCGCAAACGAATGAGCCCGGTTCCAAGGTTTCCAGCAGACACCCCGACAACTCAAGTATTCCCGTCGCTCCCGAGGTTCCCAGCAAAACCTCCTCACGACGGACTGGAGTTCGCCCGGGAACGAGGGCAACATTACTTGGCTGATCGAAGCGACGGTAGCTCGGACCGGCACGGCGTGGCCCGCAGCGAAATGAACAAGCACTTAGTTCGAAATCACGGTTGCGCCTAGGTAGTAATCGACGACGACGGGAATTCGTCAGCGACTTGCGCGGCGGCCCTTTTCAGAACAGTAGGTTCACTACGACGCTCGACATTTGCGATTTATGGCCGAAACTAATCGTTCATGATTCACTTCATTGTCTGACGAGCCCAGCACGCCAAATGTTATGAGAAGGTATCAAGATGAGTGACGATCACGTGAAACCGCGCTGGAGTTCGTCCATCGAGTGCGGACTTTGGCTACGAAGTCGGCTCGCTCCGTTTCGTGAAAACACCGTGGCATCACTTGTGCCCGCCGACTACAAGGCGTACGCTCGACTTCTCCATCCCGTGAGTACCCCTCAACACGGCGGTCGACAGGTTCGTTGGAGGGAAGTCGCCCAATGGAGCAATCTGGAACTGACGTCTACCTCGCAGTTTGCGTCCATTGCAATGGGGCCGGGCTCTCCCAGAAGTGATCTTCCGTGGTCCGGTCAGGGCCCCGCCGAAGGAAGTCTGTACGCCGCTGACGCCAAAGTTCTCGCCTTCATTCTTCGTCAGTGGACTTCCTCACCAGAACAGTGCTGGTTCGGCCTGTGGTCGGGGTACGGACCGCATCGCGAAAGTTACGGACCCGAGTTGGAGTTGGACAGTCGCACGTACAACGTATTTGGTGGACCGGTCGAGAACGCGTTCGAGACAACGCTTACTACCAAGGAGCGCCACACGCCAAATCTTTGGTGGCCCGAGGATCGATCGTGGTTCGTAGCGACGGAGATTGACTCGCAATCGACGTACCTCGGTAGGTAACGTGCTCTCATTAGCCAACTCGCAGACAACCCTGCGATCGAGGCGTTGGTGGTCGAATCAAGTGATTCGATATCGGCGCAACTAGAACCGTGGCTGGCACAACTGGTCAACAAGGCGGCCAGCGACCTTATAGAAAGTGGCGTCTGTGAGTTCGAGACCACACTGGGCACGTACAGCGCTGAACTGCAACGCTCAACGCGAAAGGGTCGCTGGGCTTTTCATTACCAAAGCGAGAAGGTCAATTCGAACGGAGGTGGCGGAGGTCCCGTAGTTGCGTCGAATGATGCCGAACTGCGCCGCCAACTCGAGATGATGCTCTCAGTGGGCGCCGTTCAACTAGCGCAGTGAAATGCGACTTACGATTAAGTAGCCCGCCAGAATACTCAATTCTCTGGGTTCGCTACGAAAGTTGAGTGATCCACGTGTTCATTATTCTCGTACTGCTCCTGATTCTCTCCATTGGCACTTCAATCTGGGCCATTGTCGATGCGGCTTCACAACCTCCCGAGGCATTTGTCGCCATCGGATCCTCTAAGAATACGTGGATCACTCTCATAGCGGTCTTCACCGTTTTCTTCGCTCTCGTCGGATTCGTTTTAGCACTGGTCTACTTTTTCTCAGTACGGCCAAAACTCAACAGCGGAATCCGACGTACCTTGACGTCTTCGTCTCCTATGATTTCTCGTCGATCGTGGGTCTCGTTTCTCGCGTGGGTGCTCGTCGGCTCCGCGTTCGCCATGGTCTTTCTAGGAGCCTTCACGATCGGCATCTTTTTCCTCCCCGTGGCGATTATCGCCACGGTGTTGTTGACTCGTCGGCCATTGTCACGCCGGGGCCTTCCCGGGCTACTGGGAGGGATTGGACTTCCCTTGTTCTACGTTGCGTACCTGAACCGTGACGGGCCGGGGATGGTATGTACGCAGACGCGAAACGCCTTTGGTGTTGGCCAGAGTTGTAGCCAAGAGTGGAGTCCCTGGCTGTGGCTCAGTGCGGGGATGCTTCTTTTTATCGCCAGCGTGGTTGTGTTCATGGTCACGTGGCGTTCGAGCGAGGACCAACATTGTTCTCAGTGCACGATGCTGATTAATCCCGGAGCCAACTTTTGCACCCACTGTGGCAGCCGGTGCGAGGAATTCAACTCTCCTATTACCGATTGACTCGTCACCAGCCTATGAAGAATGTTCAATTGCGAGACTTGGGGTGATCGGTCGCCGTTAATTCTTACGTGGTTGACCACGAAGTAATCGATCGAATGACCGACTTGAACCTTGACGCCGCCGAAAACGGGCAAAAGAGGTTGTCGCCTCGTTCGGGAATTCATTGAGAGCAGGTCAAGCGAAGGGGCCCGATTGCAAGCGTCTGGTCAAGGCGTTCAAACAAAATGGTGAGCGGTGCTCCCAAAACAGGTCTCAGAAATATCGGCGCGAGTATCAAGTAAGTGCGTGAGTAACCACACCGAAGTAAAGCCCTGCGGCCAACACGGCCACTTACTCGCAGGAGCAGAGCGTAGGGTACGGAGGTCGAGCTAGCGGTCGAGCCCAAACTCCAGGGTCGTTGCCTCCACGAGGTCGCCACCGGACAGCACGTACGTTGACTTCTCCGCTATGGCCTCGACCACGACGAGTGAGCGCGCTCGTTGAGCGCCAGCGAGGACGCGACCGCGTTGGGCCTCTTGTTCGTGGCTGACGAGTGTCTCGTCGAGGATGATGTCCGGGTTGTCGATTCCCCAACGCTCCAAGTAGGCCGCGCCCGCCGAAACCTCTACCACCCATCGCTCGTAGAGTTCACCCGTATCCGGAGTCTGGCCGAAGTCCTGCACCCAAGCGTCACCACGTTCAATGGCGATGGTGGCGAGTTCGCGGACTCGCTGAGTAATGGCGTCGGCCCGATCGTTCAGTGCGAGTACCACGTCGGGATCGGTGATTCCATTCGGTCGGGGGAAGATGCCGGCCACGAGTTCACCCGGAGGTGGAGCTGGGTAGCCCACCTCGGTCACGTAGCGTTCAAGGCGGTCGTGCAGGACGCTGGCGACGTCCTGAGCGTCGTCGAATGAACGACCCGTGACCAGCATCGGCAGCTCGGCGTCAACGTCGAAACCTCGGTTCTCCGCGTCTCGTAGCTGGGCGAGCAGCGCCGCGTACGCGGGTGACGCCTTGGCCCGAGCCAACTCGGTGTCGCTAAGTCCCGACTGGCTGAGCACCTCATTCCAGCGGCCACCATCAGCCAAGGCGACGATGGTGTCGTACTCGGCGACGAGTGCGGCAATGGACTGCGTCTGGGACAGACGGATCATGTCGGTCGCCGACACGTCGGCCCCCTCGCGGCGCAGTACGCCGGCGAGCACTTCGAGAGCGGTCGCACTCTCGGTCAGTCCGCCGTGGCCGGTTGACGGATCGGGGTCGTAGTGCGTGTCCACGTAGAGACGGTTGGACTTAGATCCTCGCGTCAGGGCCACGTAGAGCACTTCGCGGGTGGTGGTGGGGCTCGCGTACGCGTGGGCGCTGTCCACGGTGCGCCCCTGCGCGCGGTGCGCGGTCGTGGCGTAGGCGAGTTCGACGTTCTCGCGAACGTACCTGGCCGGCAACACCACCGAGCCGTGTCCACTCACCCGGGTGACGGTCATGGCGCCGTCGGCGTGCGTCGCTGCGACGCTCCACACGTCACCGTTCTTGACCCAGCTCGTCTGCGTCGTCAGTCGTCGGTTGTTCTCGCGCGTGACGACGAGGTCGTGGGCGCCAGCCGTCATGGCCCCCGCGACGTCGACTCCTTCGTCGACGACGGCGCCACTGGCGACGCGCTCGCTGCGGGCACGAGCGTTGAGCTCGTTCACGGTCGCGGTGTCGCTCGCGAGCATCAAGGAGTGCAGGCCTCGGTCGGTGTCCACCTTCCACGCGTCGTAGAGGGCGTCGAGCATCTCGTCACGCGTTCCGTCAGCAATTCGCCCGTGGGTCGCGTACGCGCCCAGGGCTGAGCTCGTCCCGTTACGGACGCCGAGACCGGCCTCTCTCTCCCACGCGGCCGCGAAGCGACGAACGTCCGCCAGCGTGGGTACGTCGCTTCCACGTTCGCGCACCAGGGTGCGGAACATTCCTCCGGCGTCCACACTGGATAGTTGAGCCCAGTCGCCCACGAGGACGACCTTGGCCCGCGCGTCGAGCGCGGCGCAAGTGAGTTCGTCGAGTGCGAACGTCGAAGCGAGACTGGCCTCGTCCACCACCACCAGTTGGCCCGCTCGAAGGGTCCAGTGAGCTAGTGCCTCCTCGCGCCGGCGAATGCCTTCGTGCGAGCGGGGGCTGGGGCGATGTCCGGAGAGCGCAACCAGGCGGACCTTCTCGCGCAACTCCCCGAGTTCGCGAACCCGTTGGCCGTGCTGGCGGTGCTCGTAGAGCCACTTGGCGAGATTGTCCGTCTCGATGCCCATGTCGTCACCCAGGACTTCGGCCGCCGCCGCCGAGGGCGCGAGGCCGGTGACCGATCCGGCACCGTGCTCCATCTCCCACGCGGCGCGCAGCCCGGCCATGGCGGTTGACTTGCCGGTGCCCGCGGGCCCGACGAGCAGATCGAGGGCGCGACCCGAGGTGGTGATCTGCTCGACGGCGAGAGCCTGATCAGTCGAGAGCGTGAACGTTGTTCCGGGGAGGGGTTGCTCCGCAACGCCAGCCACCGTGGCGCTGGATACTACGGCCGCGTCGAGGCGCTGGCCCGCGTCCAGCAGTCGCGCTTCGGCGTCCAGCAGCGTTCTTGTGGTGTAGATCCAGTGGCCGGTTCCCTGGAACTTTGAGGTCCCGTCACTGCGCAGCAGGAAGCGCGGGGTGTGGTGCACGTTGGGCGTCGTGATCGCCAGCGCCTGGGCCACGGCCAAGTCGGTCGCTCGAGCGGCCGCGAGAATGCGCTCCGCGGGCCGAGTGAAGCGGACACCCTGCAGCTGGCGAAAGACCTCCGCCTGGACGTTGGCTCGAGAGAACGTGGGCCGCTTGGCACTCACGACGCCGAGAGCCGCGTGAGCAATATCGAGCAATATCTCGTCCTCGAACTCGGCGCTGGTGAAGGCGGGCACGTCCCGGCCACCCAGTTCGTGCACCCAGGCCGTGGGCTCGTCGTCAAGGTAGGGCGCGGCGCGGGCGGCCCACTCTTCTATGAGGTCCCCGAGTCCCACACCCTTCTTCGCGCGCCGAGTAGAGAGGGTGGCCGTCTGGCGCAGTTTGAGCACCTCGACGTCGGTCGGTGCGCGACCGTGATCGTCCTCGAACTGGGCGATGAGACGATCCTTCGCGCCAACGATCGCGGTGGTGCGCTGCGAGAACTCGTCCATGAGGCGCTTGGCGACACCCGCCACCTCCCACTTCGGGGCGGTGCTGGAACGTCGAGTGTGGGCCGCCCAGTCCCAGCCGAGTTCGCCGGTGAGTAAGTCCGAAAAGACGCCCTGGTGCATCTCGGAGAGCATGACCGCTGAGGCGAAGAGTTGCCGGCTGTCGAGGGTGCGCCAGACGCCATCAGCCTTGGCCTGGACCCGGTTGAGCATGACCACGTGGTCGTGAAGTTGGGGATCGCCGTCGCGAGAATCGAAGTGGGTGAAACTCGCCGCTACGACCCCGACGATGTCCTCTTCGACGCAGCCCTGCTTGCCCGTTCGTGTGTGGAAGACCTCGCGCTCGGCGTAGGCGAGGACTTCGGCAATCGCGGCCTGGTGGCACCGGTAGATGACTTCGCGAGTTTCTAAATCGGCCAGGGCCCAGGCCACCGACACGCTCTTCGACGGGCTGAACGTGAGGTCGAATCCACCCACTGCCTTCACACTCGGAACCCGGCCCACCACCTCGCCGGTGACTGGATCGGCGCAGTTCTGGAGCATCCGTTGGAGGTTTTCCGCACTAACGGACTGCCCGACGGCAACGCCACGACCGTCGTCGAGACCGACGAGTCCGGCGCCGAGAAAGACTCCCGGTGGCGTTCCGGTCTCTGAGTAGTAGCGAACAAGGTCCGACTTGCCGGTGCCTTCGGGACCGTCGCCCACGGCGATGGACTTGAGCAGGTACTTGTAGCCAGCTCCAATGCTGAGACGTCGAATCGTCATCATGGGGTCGACGCAGCCTTTCGGAATCGGCCCCTTGTTGGGGCCACGATACCACTAGTGCCAGACAGTGGGCACAATTCCCTGGGCGTCAAGAAGGGTGCGCGAAGGGGGTGGGCNNGGTGGGCGTCGAGAAGTGTGCGCGAGGGTGCGCGGGCGTGGTGCTCACACGTCTGGCACTAGAGGTCGTCGCGCTATACTCCCCCACATGAGACGAGCGTCGCGAGCGAAGAAGGAACGCCAAAAGGCCACCGTTGGCGCACGGCCTGAATCGTCAAAATCCAAGGGCGGCAGACCTCGTATCCATGAGAATGACGCCGCCAAATACCGGGCCTTTCGTCTGCGCAAGAAACTGGGGATCACCGGCGAGGTGCACCTTGCGTCACCCAACGATGGGGGGCACGAAGGGCAGGACGACTGGTTCGAAGAGGCTGAGTACGACCGGTGGCTTGCTAGTACAGGCGGGCGCCTTGGACCAGAGTGGCTGGGGCTCTACCTAGACATTGAGGCCGAGGCACGAAACGCGATAGAAGAGCCGGTACCCGCGACATGATGACCATTCGCCGCCTCAACATCGGAGCGGGCTACAAGTACCTACTCAAATCCATCGCCGTGGGCGATGGTCCCGAGGGAACCGACAAGTCGGATCTGGTTCGTTACTACTCAGAAACCGGCACTCCCCCGGGGGTCTTTCTCGGAGCCGGCCTGGTCGGCCTCGACAACGGTCGTGGTATTGCCGTCGGGCGTTCCGTCACCGCTGAGAACCTCCAGCGGATGCTCC
>PLNQ01000011.1 GCA_003141815.1 Acidimicrobiaceae bacterium
CCGACTCGAACTATCCGACGTCTGGTCTACCAAAGAAGCGCGTCAACGCCCTAAACCCCAGTATCGAGTCGGTGGTGGGAATCTGCAAGGTCACCAAGGCCCACCCGTCGGCCAAGCCCGATCTTGTGATCATCTCGTACGACGCGAACAACATTCAACAAAAGTTGACGGGACTTGGAATCAAGGTCCTCCTCCAAGGTGCGCCAACCACGTTGGGCGGCGCGTATCAGCAGATCACGCAACTCGGCAAGCTCACTGGTCACACGAGTAACGCCGCCAAGATCGTTGCCAATCTGAAGACGACGATCGCGAAGGATGTCGCGTCGTTACCCAAGGACCCCAGCAAGATTGTCACGACGTACTACGAGCTCGACCCTACGTACTACTCGCTCGCGAGTAACACGTTCGTTGGCTCGCTTTTGAAGTCTCTGGGAGTCGTCAACATCGCCGACGGCAAGTCGACGTCGGCCGACGCGGGTTACCCCCAGTTGAGCGCGGAGTACATCGTGAGCGCGAACCCCAAGTTGATCTTCCTCGCTGACACGATCTGCTGTCACGTCAATCAAGCGGCAGTCGCGCAACGCACCGGATTCTCTTCCGTGAGTGCCGTCGTGAACAACCACGTCGTCGGTTTGAACGACGACATCGCCTCACGTTGGGGACCGCGCCTCGGCACCTTGATGAACCTGCTCACGGCGGGCGTCAAGGCCACGTTGGCGGACTCGGCCGTCTGGAAGTAAGAGGTTGACGGCCAATCCACCGACTAGACGCCGAGTGGCGCTCGTCGCCGTCGCGACGCTCATCGCGCTCGCGGCGGCGGTGGTCTGTGGATTGGTCGTTGGTCCCACGTCGATTGGCACGGCGCGAGTCATAGGTGACGTCTTCTCTCACGTTGGCCTCGGTCACAACACCTTGACCTCGTTGCAGTCGCTGATCATCTGGCAAGTTCGCGCGCCACGCATGGTCCTTGGACTCTTGGCTGGCGCGATGCTCGCCGTGGCCGGAGGTACGTACCAGGGTGTTTTTCGAAACCCGTTGGCCGATCCCTATCTCTTAGGTGTCGCCGCCGGCGCCGGACTGGGCGCAACGATCGCCATCGTCGACGTCGGCAGTGGACTTGCGACGCCCAGTTGGACGCCACTGCTGGCCTTTGGCGGCGCGATCATCGCGGTCATCGTGACGTGGGCGATCGGAGGACGAGGGCTTCGATCGAACACCTCGACGTTGATCCTGGCTGGTGTCGCGGTGGCGGCACTCTTCACGAGTACCCAGACGTTTCTCCAACAACAAGCGTCGACGAACTCCATCACACGGGTCTACATCTGGCTGCTCGGGTCGCTCGCGAGCGCCAGCTGGAGTTCGGTGACCCTGGTACTGCCCTACGTGATTGCGTGCATAGTGATCTGTGTCGCGGCGGGACGAGCTCTCGACGTCATGAGCGTGGGCGAAGACGAATCGCGCTCGCTCGGCCTTCCCGTTCGACGAGTTCGTTTCATCGTGATCGCGGCGTCGTCGCTCGGCACTGCTGCCATCGTGTCGGCCGTCGGGCTCATTGGCTTCGTGGGCATCATCGTGCCCCACATCGTTCGACTTCTCGTCGGCACGTCGTACCGGAGGATTTTGCCGATCTCGGTGATCTTTGGCGCGGCGTTCCTCGTCTTCGCGGACACCATCGCGAGAACGGTGATGGCACCCTCGGAGTTGCCGCTCGGCGTCGTCACGGCAATCGTCGGTGCGCCGGTATTCGTTCTGATCTTGAGCCTTCGGCGTCAGATGGTCACGTGAGCAGGGTTGAACTCCACGAACTGAGTGTTCGCGCGGGTTCGACCGCGCTCATTAGTGACGTCACGCTTAACGTCGAGGCGGGCACGTGGTGCACGATCGTGGGACCGAACGGCGCGGGCAAGACCACACTCGTCGAAACGATTGCTGGACTTCGTCGCCCCTCGCGCGGCTCGGTTTCGATCGCGGGGCAGTTAGTGAGCTCGATGAATGAGCGCGAACGCGCGCTGCGCGTCGCCCTCGTCACCCAGCACCCGATCGTTCCTTCGGGCATGAGCGTCCGCGACTACGTCGCGCTCGGGCGAACGGCCTATCACGGACTGCTGCGCGCGCCGAGCGTTGGTGATCGTCAGGCCGTAACGGACGTTTTGGCCCGGCTCTCGCTCGATGAGTACGCGAATCGTGACGTCGTCACCCTCTCGGGCGGCGAGCGTCAGCGCATGGTCCTCGCTCGCGCTCTGGCTCAAGCCACGATGGTTATGGTGCTCGACGAACCGATCACGGGGCTCGATTTGCGCCACCAGATCACGATGCTCGAACTTCTACAGAAGGAAGTCCACGAATGCGGACTGACGGTGATCGCCACCCTGCACGACCTCACGCTCGCCGGGCAGTTCGCCGATCGACTCGTTCTGCTTGATCACGGACGATTAGTACTCGATGGGCCCTCGGGCGAGGTCGTTCGAAGCAAGGAACTCGCTGACTGTTACGGCATGAATCTCCGCGTCATCGACGTGGACGGTGCCGACGTGGTGATTCCAGTTCGTCACTAAACGTTCACGCGGTTCTCGCCACGCGGTTACTTTTCGGTAGAACTTCGCACGAATGCGTAGGTGACGAATTTTTTGGACGTTGCTCATCTCGTAGACTTAGTAAAAGAAACGAAGGGAATCCCGTGCGGCGCACGCGAATCGTAGCGACAATTGGCCCGGCTTCTGACTCGGATGAGGTTCTCAAGGAACTCGTAAAGGCTGGTGTGGACGTCTTTCGCCTGTCCTTTGCCCACGGCGATATTCCCTCGTGTTTGGAGCGTCTGCGTCGTATTCGCGCCATTGCGCCTGATCTCGCCATCATGGTCGACATCCCAGGACCCAAGATTCGTGCTGGCTCCTTTGGGACGTTGTCCGTCGCTTTGAGCGTTGGTGAAGAGATCGAACTGGCCGAGGCCTTCGGTGAAGAGTCGACCGCACGGCGTATCACAGTCGAACGCGAGAACGTCCTCGAACAGCTGAAAGAAGGCGACAAGGTCCACATTGGTGACGGCGGCGTCTCGCTCGAGATCGTCCGTCTCGCTGCGCCCGTCACCGCGCGCGTCACATCGGGTGGCTCGGTCATGGGCAAACCCGGACTTTCCTTGCCGTCGTCGATCATGAACGATCGACTACCCACCGAGGAAGACCGTGCTCGCCTTGAAGCACTGCGCGACGAGGAGTTCGAGATTCTCGCCGTCTCCTTCGTGCGATCGGGCTTTGACGTCGAGTCGGTGCGCGCAGTGTTGAAGCGTGACGACGTGATGATCATGTCGAAGATTGAGACCGTCGAGGGAATCGAGAACCTCAACGAGATCATTGAGCATTCCGACTCGATCATGGTGGCGCGCGGCGACCTCGGTGTCCGTCTGCCTATTGAAGAGGTGCCCCACCTTCAAAAAGAGATGGTGCGCTTAGGTATTCGTTACGCCCGTCCCGTCGTGGTGGCGACCCAGATGCTCGAATCGATGACCCACGCACAAGTGCCCACGCGGGCCGAGGTGACTGACGTCGCCAACGCCGTGCTCGATGGCGCGAGCGCCGTCATGTTGAGTGGAGAGACGGCTATCGGCGACGACCCGGTCGGCGTCGTTCTCACCATGGACCGGATCGTGCGTCGGGCCGAAGAGTCCTTCCCCTACGCCGCGTGGGGGGCCGGACTCGGCGTGCAGCGCCTGGCCGCTTCCAGCACCCAATCGTCGAGGGTGACGGCGGCCATTACCGGCGCCGCCTGGCGCGCGGCGATGGACGAAGACGCGGTCGCGATCGTCGCTTGTACTCGTTCGGGCATGACGGCGCGCGCGATCTCACGCTTTCGCCCGCCCATGCCCATCGTGGCGATTACTCCGAGTGAGTCAACGGCCCGACAGATGCGCGGTTCCTGGGGGATTCAAGAGATCGTCATCTCACCGGCCCAGGACATCGACACGCTCTGTGAAGTGGCGATCGCCGAATTAAAGAGGTGCGGAATCGCCAACACCGGGGACGCAGTCGTGTTGATGGCAGGTTCTGCTTCGGGCGGTACTGCGATTACTGACACCGTGAGAATGATCATCGTCCCGTGACGATTGTTGGCATCGACCAACCCGTCGAATCCTCTTACCAGTAACTCACAGCCCCTTCGTCCTCCTCGCGGGCGCGCGAGAACTTCGCACGATTCCCAATGACGGACTATTCCATTTACTCCGAACGAGGACCTCGGGCACTCCCCTCTATTCGCGCGGGTTTGAAAATGCGGTGAAAGGCTGAAAGACCCCGGCGCCTTCGACAAGCCATGAAGCGACGTGAAAACTTCACTCGGAAAGTCCAGACCTACAAGTATTTATGTTCACACTCACGACATCAGCGTTGCTTGATTCCCTGGTATCTCTGTGATATACCAGGGACGTTATTCCAGTTGTTTACTACTAACAATCAAGTTTGGGGAGAACTATGGAAGGAAAAACGGAGTCTCATTCAGCAATAAAGGTCCATTCGTTGCAACGTGGAGTTCTCAGCGTGCCCAACGGCATCGCCCTTGCCGCCGCGGCGATGGCGCCAGTTTTGGCAGTGGTGCTGAACGCGCCCGCGGCTGCACCACAAGCGGGCGAAGCGCTACCGCTTTCGTTCCTAGTGGCATTTGTGGCGTGCCTCTTTATTGGTAATAACGTCGTTCAGTTCTCCAGGAAGCTTCCGTCGGCTGGCTCCTTCTACACCTTCAACACATACGGGTTGGGACGTACCGCCGGCTTCTTCACGGGCTGGTTGTTCGCCATCGGTTACGGAATCCTCGCGCCAGGACTCTTCGACGCGTTCGGATCCTTTCTGCACGATTACCTGCTGTCGACGTTCAACGCGAACGTCCCGTGGTGGTTGTGCAGCCTCTTTGGACTCGTCATCGTTCTCGGGCTCTCGTTGCGCAGCATCAGGGCTTCGGTGCGCGTCGACCTGACACTGCTCGTGCTGGAAGTCATCATTTTCCTGACCTTGGCGATCGTGGCAATTTTTAACGCCGGCGGCGGTAACACGATGAAGGCGTTCGTTCCGAGTTCCTCGCCCCACGGCGTTTCTGGCGTCGGGCTCGGCGTCGTCTTCGGGATCCTTTCCTTCATTGGATTCGACGCCGCGGCGACGCTCGGTGAAGAGACGAAGAATCCCAAGCGCAACATTCCGATCGCGGTTGGGGGAGCACTCGTTGCCGTCGGCGTTTTCTACGTGTTCGTCATGTACGCGCTCACTGCTGGGTACCACCTGAACAACGCCGGACAGATGGCGCAGTTCCTCAAAGACCCGAACCCCTTCGTGACACTGGCCCACCGTTACACGTCGTGGCTCTTGCAGCCCGTCGAACTCGCGGCTGTGGCGGGACTCTTCAGTTGCTTCTTGGCCATTCACAACACGACCGTCCGGGTCATGTACTCCATGGGCAGAGACAAGGTCATACCGTCGGTAATGGGTCGAGTTCACCAAAAGTGGTTCTCGCCCCACGTGGCCATCCTCTCGCTCGCCGCGTTTACCGTTGCGGTGGGCATCGGCACCGGCCTCTGGCTCGGACCAGGCGCTACGGGCGCCTACGGATTCACGGGTTCCATTGGGACGGTCGCGATCGTTCTGGTCTACGGGGCAAGTAGTTTCGCCCTCATCCGGTACTTCTGGGCACTCCCCGAGCGCAACATCGTCAAGCACGTCATCTTTCCGTTGCTGGGCGTCGTGGCCTTCCTTTACCCGCTCTGGTCGGTCGCGAAGCCTGGTCAGTCGTGGCCATACAACCTGGTTTTCTGGATCGTCATCGCATGGATCGTCGCCGGCATCGGCCTATACGGTTACTTTCATCGCACCGCACCCGAAAGAATCGCCGCCCTTGGCACCTTCGTCGCCGACGATGAACTTCTAGCGGAAGTGGAACACCACGGTAGCGGGGTCGATTGAACGTTGTAAGTCCTATCCGCTCGTGAATTGACAGGGAGTCAGCGTAATGATTGTTGTTGAAGGAAAGTCAATTTACACCGAGCCGTATGAGTTGGTCGATCCAACGCATACGGCTCTGGTGTTGGTTGACATGCAGAAGGATTTTGTCGAACCTGACGGCGCGTTCGGTCAATTGGGCGTGGACCTCTCCGCGTACGGCCAGCTTCGCGCGAATCTCTCGGGACTTCTCGAGTCCGCTCGCGCTGCGGGCGTCATGGTGGTACACATTCAGATGACGACGCTGCCACAACGCATGAGTGATTCGCCTGCGCAGATTCGATTCAATATGCGCATGCACGAGAGTTTTCGTCGGAGTGGGCCGCCGCTTCGCTACACCGTGGTCGGAAGTGTTGGCCACCAGTTTCTCGAGGAGTTCGGTCCCCAAGAAGGTGAATTCGTAGTGCAAAAGTCGAGGTCGAGCGCCTTCTGGGGGACGAATCTCGACCAACTCTTGGAGAGTAACGGTGTCACCTCAGTCGTCGTCACGGGCCTGACGACGGAAGGTTGTGTTGAATCGACTGCCCGCGACGCGCAGTTCAACGACTACTTCGTTGTCATTGCGCCGGAGTGCGTGGCCAGCGATGACCCAGCTCAGCACGACGCCTCAATGTTGTTGATGAGTAATCGTTTTGACATCATTTCCCAGGCGGACATCGAGGCTGCGTGGTCTAAGTCGCAAGTGCAGGACGCCGACTCGACTCTGAGCGGGCAGTCATGACCGACGGAGGAAAGTTAGAAGGTCGCGTCGCCGTGGTCACGGGTGGCGCGTCGGGCATTGGTGCCGCCATCGCGATCGCGTTTGCACGCGAAGGAGCCGACGTGGCCCTCGTGGATCAGGGAACGCGCGACGACGCCAAGGAAGTGATGGAAGCGGTGAACGAGTATGGCCACGAGGCCATCTTTCACCAAACGGACGTCTCGTCGGCTGACGAGGTCGAAGCTATGGCGAGCGCAGTGCTCGGGAATTTTGGACGGGTTGACATCCTCGTGAATTGCGCCGGAATCTTCACCGAGCGACGAGTTGAAAACATGCCGATCGAAGACTGGGATCGCGTGATCAACGTCAATCTCCGTGGCACGTTCCTCTGTACGCGATTCCTGCTCAATCAGATGTTGGATCGCGGCTGGGGGAGGGTCATCAACGTCGCGTCGCAGTTGGGCCAGATCGGTGGCGTCGACGCCGCGCACTACTCCGCCAGCAAGGCGGGCGTGATCGGATTTACCAAGTCACTGGCCCGGGAGGTTGGTGCACGGGGCGTGTTGGTGAACGCCATTGCGCCCGGACCGATCGAGACGCCGATGTTGGCGGGCGAGACCGAGCAGTGGCGTTCGCGAAAACTCCAAGAGCTGCCCATTGGCCGCTTCGGTACGGTGCACGAGGTGACACCGACCGCGGTGTTGCTCGCCTCCGATGAAGGTTCGTACTATTTGGGACAGACGCTGGGACCGAACGGTGGGGACGTGATGCTGTGAGGTGGCGAACGAAAGACTCTCTGACAAGTGCGATGGACGTCACGCCATGACGAGCCAAGAAATCATTGAGGCGGCCAAGGCCGCTGGCGTGCAACTCGTTCGCTTTGAATACTGTGACGCCAGTGGCGTCGCCAGAACCAAGACCGTGCACGTCTCACAGCTGGAGCACAAGCTCGTCGAAGGTGTGGGACTGACGCGCGCGCAGATGTCGATCAACATGCTCGAGGACGTCATTCCCATTGCGGGCATGGAGGCCGTGGGCGAAATTCGACTGGTGCCCGACCTCGATACCTTCACGGTCTTGCCGTGGGTGCCCGCGAGCGCGTCCATCCTGTGCGACCAGTTGGACCACGATCGGTTGAACTGGGGAGCGTGTCCTCGATCGTTCCTCAAGGACATGATCGCGCGAGTCGCGACGTACGGCATCGTCGTACAAGCCTCGTTCGAGAATGAGTACTACGTGGCGAGTCACGAAGACGGTCAATTCGTTCCCTACGACTTCCCCGGTCACGCGCCGGTGTACAGCCCGATTGGCCACGACATGGTGGCCGAACTGATGATCGAGACGATCCTGGCGCTGCAGACGCAGGGGATGGTCATCGAACAAGCGATCAACGAATACGGCGCCGGCCAGCAGGAGATCGCGATTCGCTACAGCGACGCGCTTCGTTGCGCCGACAATCAGATGAAGTTCCGTGACACGGTGCGCGGAGTGGCGCTTCGCCACGATCTCTTTGCGAGCTTCGCGCCAAAGCCCTTCCCTGACGAAATCGGAAGTGGGGCGCACATCCACTTCAGTCTTTGGGATCTACAAGGAGAGCGGAATCTGCTCTACGACGCGAACGCCGATCACTGTCTCTCGAAGGTCGGTCGAAACTTCATCGCGGGTGTGGCCGAGCACCTCCCGGCGCTGGTGGCCCTGACCGCGCCGAGTTACAACTCGTATCGCCGACTACAGCCGAATGCGTGGTCTTCAGCAACCACCGCGTGGGGCTTCGACAATAAGGAAGCCGCCCTTCGTGTCACGTCACCTTTCTTTAATCGTGAAGAGCAGAGTTTCAATATCGAGTTCAAGCCGTCCGACGCGAGTGCGAACCCATATCTCTCACTGGGCGGACTCATCGCGTGCGGGCTGGACGGCATCGAACGTGATCTCGATCCGGGCGATCCCAGTCAACGAAATCCCGTGGATCTGACGCCCGATGAGTTGCGACGAGGAAAAGTCCGACCGCTGCCCAGTTCGATGACGAGCGCTCTCGACGAGTTCGAGAAAGATGACCTTTTGAAGGACGCGTTTGGCGACCTTCTCTATCGCTGTTACCTAGGTGTTCGCCGCGCCGAGGACGCGACCTTCTCGGCCAACGACGAGGATTTCGAAATCCTTAATCACTTCTACCGGTTCTAAGCGTGCCCGCAGCTCCGGACTCCTTCGACCTGCGAGAGATCGGCATCGTCGACAACCACTGTCACCAGGTGGAACGAGTACAGGGGCACCGAGACGTCGAGACGTGGCGTCGATACTTCACTGAGTCAGAGGACAGCGGACCCGGGAATCACCTGGTCGTCGAAAGTGCTTACTACCAACGTCTGCTTCGGGCCATGGCTGAGTACTACGACGTCGAAGAAGATGAATCCGCCGTTCTCGCGGCGCGCGCGGCGTTCAGTACGCCTGAGTTAGTACAGCGTCTCTTCGCGGACGCGTCAATCAGTGGCGTGGTCGTTGATCTGGGATACCCAAGTCCAGAGATGAGTCTTGCGGGCGACGAGTTCGTGGCGGCGACCAACACTGACTACGGCGGCCTCTTGCGACTCGAACTGTTGTTCCAACAACGGGTCAGCGAGTTGGCGACGTTGAAGGAAGTACAAGAGAAGATCCGTGATGACGTGAAGGATCTGCGCGGCGCCGGTTTCGTGGGACTGAAATCCATTGTGGGTTACCGTACGGGCCTCGAAATCGAACGATGGTCTATTGATGAGGTCGCGTCGTCGTTCGCCGACGCCCGAAGAGAAGTGCAAGGGACGGGATCCGTTCGATTAGGCCATAAGCCCCTTTTGGACTCTCTCTTGCACTTGGCCCTGGAGCAAGCCACGCACGACGAGCTCCCGGTCCAATTTCACGTCGGTTACGGCGATCACGACGTGGATCTGCGAACCGCGTCGCCCCTGCTTCTTCGATCCTTGATGGAGGATCCCGCCTACGCCGCGTTGCCCATCGTGCTGCTGCACGGATGTTGGCCCTACTTTCGAGAGGGCGCGTTTCTCGCGTCGATCTACCCGAGGGTCTTTCTCGACATCTCCTTCGGAATCCCCTTTCTGGGTGCGCTGGAGTTGAGTAACATCACTCAAGCGGTGCTCGGAACGGCCCCCTTTGGCAAGATCATGTACAGCTCCGATGGGGCCCGCGTGCCCGAGATCTTCTGGCTCTCCGCGTACGACGGTCGTCGGATCTTGTCATCGGTGTTGGGCGAGATGGTCGGTGAAGGTGATCTCGGAGCCTCGAAGGTGCTCAGCGTCGCCGAACAGATTCTCGCCACCAACGCCCAACGCCTCTACGGCCTGGGATCGATTCGCTAGGAAGATCACTATGGAATACCTCACTGGTCGTCGAGCGCTCGTCACCGGAGCGGGCGGGGCCATTGGTCGGGCGACCAGCCTGACGTTCGCGCGCGAAGGCTGTCGCGTCGCGGCCGTCGATATCTCGCGCGACGCCGTTTTCGAAACGGTTGGCTTAGTCGAGGAAGCGGGAGGAGAGGCTGTCGCCATCGTGGCGGACGTAGCGGACGAAGCCCAGGTTCACGCTGCAGTCGACACGGCCGTGCAAGCGTTTGGTGGCCTCGACGCAATTTTCAACAACGCCGGAGTCATGCCTCACCAAGACAAGTCGCTCCTTCAGGCTGACGCCGATCTCTGGGACCTCATTTTCAACATCAACATTCGAGGCACCGTGCACGTCACGAAGTGGGCAACGCCCCATTTGGTGGCTGCGGGGGCTGGGTCGATTCTCAACATGTCGTCGTTTTTGGCGTACCTCGGCTGTTCAAATCCCCAAGACGCCTACACGGCGAGCAAGGGAGCGATTGCCGCGATGACGAGGGCTCTCGCGGTGCAACTCGGCCCTCAGCACGTGCGCGTGAACGCGCTCGCACCGGGACCGATCGCGACGGCACACGTCGAGGCGTTTTTCTCTGAACCTGAAGAGCGAGCGATCCGATTGGCCCGTTATCCCCTCGGACGATTTGGAACGGTGCAAGACGTCGCGGAGTTAGCGTGTTTTCTGTCGTCTGAGGCGTCGTCGTGGCTTACGGGTCAAGTCGTTGTACTCGACGGCGGAGCGTCGATTAACTATGTGTAATCACGGAAAGAGGAGTGAAGGCTGATGTGTCGTTTGCTGGGTTTCGTTGCCCAATCGCCCCGGTCGTTACGTGAACTCTTGGGCGAGTCGTACGACTCGTTCGAGCAGTTTTCCCGTGAACTTCACGATGACGGTTGGGGAGTCGCGTGGTTTGACGGCTCGGAGATCCGAGTCCAGAAGGAACCTGTCCCCGCGCACACGAGTGAGCGTTATCGTTCACTGTCGGACGAGCCCTTCGACGCGGCCCTCATTCACTATCGCTGGGCCACGCAGTCGCTCGAAGTCGAGCTTGGCAATACACACCCCTTCAAGGCCGAGACCGTCGCCTTCGCCCATAACGGTTCCGTGTCGCCCCCTCGCTCGCTCGATGGCCTCATCTCCGCGTCCTTCGGCGAGGAGCTCGAGGGAACAACCGATTCCGAGCGTTACTTTCGAGCGGTACTCAGCGCTTCGCACGACACCAGTCTTGAAGAAGGTCTCCGTCGCACAATCGCGAAGATTTCGGAAAGTTTGAACTACTCGAGCCTTAACGCGCTGATGTTGACGCCCGACGCACTGTACGCCGCGTGCTTCTTTTCGCCGGCTTCTCTCTCGGAAGATCTTCCGGCGGACTACTACGACATGTACTACCTCGCGAGCGAGGAATCGGTCGTCGTCGCCTCGAGCGGATGGGACCACGGTGACTGGACTCCGTTAGCCAATGGAAGCCTGCTACGAATCTCTCGGGCCACCGGTGAAGTTCACGTCACGCCCCTCACGACGAGTGTCCCCTCGGCATGAGTACTGGCGCCGCGTCAAATTTCGTGCCGCTCAGGGCGAGCGACGTCGCGTATGAACGACTGCGCGAGATGATTCTCGATCTGCGTCTGGCACCGGGCGAGGTTCTGAATGAACTCTCCCTCTCCAGCATGATTGGCATTGGTCGGATGCCCGTTCGTGAAGCGCTCCAACGTCTCGCGAGTGACCGATTCGTGGTGGCGCTGCCGCGTCGAGGAACGGTCGTGTCTTCGATGACGATGGTGGACGTCGCTCACCTCTACGAAGCGCGAGAGGCCGTGGAGTGCGGCATCGCTCGTGTCGTAGTGCGCCGCATTACCGACGAACAAATTCGCGAACTTCGACCGCTGGTTGAACGGGCGGACGAAGCTCGAGGCGTCTTTGACGCCGAGAGATTTCTCCTCGATGACCTGCGAATTCACCGTTTCGTCATTGGCATGTTGGACAACGCACTCCTGCACGACGCGGCGGACTCGCTCCTTCTTCACAACCTGAGATTCTGGCGGAGTTTCTTCCGATCTCGTCCTCCCCAGGGCGACACCATGTTGAGCCATCGCGACCTACTGACAGCGTTTGAAAATCGTGACGGGGACGCCGCGGAGGAGGCGACGCGTGCCCACATCGAAGGTGCTCGCCAGCTGTTGGTCACACTCTTCGACGGGAATTAGTTTGCTCTCGTAACCTGTGATTGGTTAAAGGAATTGGTGTCGTGGAACTACAGGGATTGACGATTAGTGACGTGCTGTGTACACCGGGACATTCGGGATTCTTCTTCGACGACCAGATGGCCATTCGCGCTGGTGCACCGCACGAGGGATTTGATTACCAGGGTGCACCCAAGACGGAAGGCTTCTCGCGGATTCGCCAGCCCGGCGAGTCGGTCTCGGTCATGCTGTTGCTGAGTGACGGCGACGTCGCCGTGGGCGACTGCGTGACCGTTCAGTATCCAGGAGCTGGCGGCCGAGAACCACTCTTTCGCTCGCAGGACGTTATCGCGACCATCGAAGCGTACGTACGGCCACTTCTGATTGGCGCGTCGCTCAACAGTTTTCGAGACGTAGCGAAACGGGTAGACGAACTCTTGGTCGAAGGACGGCCGATGCCTTCGGCCATTCGCTACGGCGTAACGCAAGCGCTCTTGGACGGAGTCTCGCGATCGAAGAAACTCACGATGGCCGAGGTCATCCGTGACGAGTACGACACTGGCGTGACCATCGCGCCGGTGGCGATGTTCGCCCAGTCGGGTGATGACCGTTACGCCAATGTCGAGAAGATGATCTTGAAGGAAGTCGACGTCATGCCTCACGGTCTCATCAATGACGTGGCGACGAAGGTTGGTCGCGACGGTGAGATTTTTCGCGACTTCCTGCAGTGGGTCCACGATCGAATACTCGCGCTGCGGACTCGCAACAACTACGCGCCGCTCCTGCACTTCGACTGTTACGGCACGATAGGCGAAGCGTTCCACGGCGACCCAGTAGCGATTGCCGACTACTTGGCTGATCTGGCCGACGTGGCCGCGCCCTTCCAGCTTCGCCTTGAGCATCCCGTCGACGCGGGCAGTCGAGCGGCACAGATCGTCGCGATGGCCAAGCTTCGACGTGTACTGAGGGAGCGATCGATCAACGTGCAACTGGTCGTTGACGAGTGGTGCAACACGCTTGAGGACATCGAAGCGTTCGTCGCAGGCGAGTCAGCCGACGTAATTCACGTCAAAATGCCCGATCTGGGAGGCATCAACAACACGATCGAGGCGCTTTTGTACGTGCGATCCCACGGACTTCGTGCGTACTGCGGTGGCAGCTGCACGGAAACCGACGTGTCGGCGCGAGTAAGCGCCAACGTGGCGATGGCCTGCGGTGCTGACCAGATCTTGGCGAAGCCGGGTATGGGAGTGGACGAGGGCCTCCAGGTCGTTGGCAATGAGATGACAAGGGTGACCGCCCTTGTGCAATTTCGCGAACGCGGGGGCGGATGGACGAGAGTCCTTTGACCTTAGGAATCAAAGGGCCCGTAGCAACGTTCTGAGCGAGCGACGTCGTCACCCGCGCGACGCGATCGAAATCAACGGCGTAGTGATGAGATGGACCTGGTGCCCCCGGCAGGAGTCGAACCTGCGCACATGGCTTCGGAGGCCAATGCTCTATCCGCTGAGCTACGAGGGCGGCGCGTTCAGCCTACTGCCGCCATCTGAGAGCTCCTCGTTGGTTTCAGATTCAGTGTTGACACATTGGTGACGTCAATTCGCGCGACGTGGTTTCACGTACCGAAGTTCAACTGTCTCATGAGTTGTGGCAGTCACGGCACTGGCGATTGCGACGAACACGTAGTGTCATCACCGATCATCTGGACACATCGTCCGCACCGGATGTGCACGATTCGCTCTCCTTGAGGGAGAGCCACGACTTGGACCCGTCGTTATGAGTCGGTCACCGGGCGCCCACCTCGAAAGTCAAGGAGCGGTGGCTGCATCTCGTAGGGCTGTAGTTGTTGACTCCGGACGTGGAGTGCAATCTCACTCATCGTTGCCACCCAGACGTCGCCAGTTGCGATCGTTTCGGCCATGACACGACCGAGCGCCGCAGCCCTCGCTGGTCGGCCGGAGAGGAACGGATGAGAGGTGTGAACGAAGCATCCACCCTCTTCGCGCATCGCCGCTAGATCGAGCAGCCACATCTCTTCAGTCTTGGCCGGACTCTCGATGACACCACTCCCGAATGCGTCGGGAATGTAGCAGTACTGTTCCCAATCGTCGAATCCCCAATTGATGGGAATTTCCACGATACTGGCCGATCGACCCTCGACGCTGAGTTCGTATGGCGCGTCGCCGTTCATGAGACTGCTGTCGTAGAGGAAATCACGATCGTGCAACAGCCGCGGCGAGCGATAGTTCAGTTCCCACATTGGCGCCCGATAGCCAAGCGGCCGCACGCCTGCGACCTCAGCCAAGGCGTTTAGACCCCGTTCGAGGTACTCGATTTCGCTGGCTTCATCGACGCCGCCCAGTGGCTCGTGGAGGTAACCATGATGAGCAATCTCGTGTCCCTCGGCCACGATGGATCGAACAACGTTGGGGTAACGATGCGCCGTATAGCCCGGCACGAAAAATGTCGATTGGATCCCGAGCCGACTTAGTAGTCGCAGTAAGCGCGGTACCCCCACGAGGGGTCCGTACTCTTGGTGACTCATGACGCTCATCCGCGACGCCGAACCCGATACTGCGGTGAGGACTGCCGCCTCGGCGTCAAGGTCAAAGGTGAAACTGGCTGCCGCACGGAAGCCTTCCGGCCAGACCGCACAGAACTGGGGTGAGATCTCGGTCATAGGGCGAACAGCGAGAGGAACTCGTATGCCAAGTTGGCGGCCGCAATACCGGTGATCTCGGCGTGGTCGTACGCGGGCGCGACCTCAACGATGTCAGCGCCCACCAAATGGGCGCCAACGAAGCCACGAATCAACCGGAAGAGTTCTCGACTACTGAGTCCCGCACTCTCTGGTGTACCGGTGGCGGGGGCGAACGCGGGGTCAAGAACGTCGATGTCAATTGATATGTAGGTTGGCCGGTCACCGATCTGCTCGCGGAGACGTTCGATGGTGACGTCAACACCTACTTTGTCTATGTCGACACAACTGAAGATCTGAAAACCCATACCCTTGTCGTCAACTAAGTCTGTTCGGTCGTACAGCGAACCTCTTATCCCGACGTGGGCACTATGACCCGGCACGAAGAGACCTTCTTCCGAAGCACGGCGGAACGGTGTCCCGTGCGTGTACGCGGCTCCGAAATAACTCGGCCAAGTATCAAGGTGCGCGTCAAAGTGGACTAGTGCCACGGGCCCGTGCAGGTGATTCATTGCTCGGAGTAACGGCAACGTGACGGTATGGTCACCGCCGAGGCTGACGAGACGCTGACCACCGGCAATTAGAGCGGTCGCGCCCTGCTCGATCTCCCTTACGGCCTGCACGATGTCAAAGGGATTCCCGACCAAATCACCGGCGTCCACCACCTGATGGGCACCGAACGGACTGGCGTCGAGTGATGGATTGTAGGGCCGTAACAGCCGCGACGATTGACGAATATGGGCCGGACCGAACCGGGCGCCCGGTCGATAGGTGACGCCACTGTCGAAGGGAATGCCCACGACGGCAACGTCGTAACTCTCGACGTCCTCGAG
>PLNQ01000146.1 GCA_003141815.1 Acidimicrobiaceae bacterium
TTGACACTGAACGTCATTCGATGTGGGATTCACATTGTCATCGGGTTCAATCTTGCGCGATGGAATCACATCTTCCATTCGTTCACGGCCCCCATGACTGCAGCCGCCATTAGATTGTTGAAGTCGGCTCTTCGACACCAGTCAATCCTCGGCGGGTCTAAGCCTCCAATGCATGGTGGCACTTCTGTTACGTCGGGTCTCCGACACCAGGCACTCCTAGACTTCCTCGAGTGGCCGATGCTGGGCAACACTTCTTTTGCATCGGGCCTTCGAAACCCACGTGCACTTCAATTGGTCGAAACTTACCCAGGCACGGACCTCCAGGTTGCCGCGCTTGTTGGTTGTCCCACTTCTCGAAACCAAATGCGAGAATTGAAAGCACTCGCATAGTCCGTAAGCGAACGTCCAAATTGCTCAATTTATTCACGCTCGCTCTGAGTAGCATTAGCCCCAACGACAACCAGGGGAGACTTGACAAGATGCCCACGCTTCGAATTGAGCATGCAGTACCGAGTTTCGACCTTTGGAAGCAGGCATTCGACAACGATCCGGCCGATCGCAAAGGTTCGGGGGTCAGTTGCTACCGAATCTCTCAAGCGATTGACGACCCGAATTACGTCACGATAGACCTGGACTTCGACAACGTCGCAGACGCTCGGAAGCTGCTCGAGTTCATGGAGCAGGTGTGGGCTGGCCCCGGCAAGGCGTTCATGGTGGATCCCAGGGCCCACATAGTAGAGACCGTCGAGGACGTGAAGCTCTGATCGCAGCAGTCCGAACGCGGAGCAGTGTCTCCTTGACCGGACGGTTCGGCGGATCACATCGGATGCCTGATCCGCCAAAGGGTGGAACGAGACTCTTAGGTGCTGGTGAAAGCAATTCAATTTCAACGTCAGTTCTGCGAGACTTTGAAGCTAAAACGCAGTGGGTGTCAAGAGGGAGCGCTGAGGGATTGATCGAGGTTCCAGCGACAGGACCGTTCAGCGTACGAGGCGCCGGCGCTTGATTGAAGACCCGTCGCATCGGGTCTCCAACAGCAGCAGCATCCATTGATTTGAGTCTGATTCCATGAACGTGGGCGCTGAGTCGGGAACGTCCAACTCAAGGCATGGGCAACCCGCTTCACATCGGATGACGCCGTCGATGATGAAGAGAGCATTCCAAGTATCCTTCGCGAAGTGTACGATGTTCCGGAAATTCGTTACGCCAAGAGCGGTGATGTGCACATTGCCTACCAGGTCGTCGGTGACGGGCCAGTTGACCTCTTGTACACACCCGGAATCTGGTCGAACCTTGAAATCATGTGGGAATGGCCGGAGTGGTCGCGCTACTTGACTCGCCTATCAACGTTCGTCCGGTTGATTCTGTTTGACATGCGGGGTGTCGGACTTTCTGATCGCGGTCCCGTTCCACCTATTTTGGAGCTGCAGACAGATGATGTCGGTGCGGTGATGTCGGCCGCAGGTTCTGAAAGCGCCGTGCTCTTCGGCGGCGCACGGGGAAGCGCGATGATGATGCTGTTCGCGGCGAGCCACCCTGAACGTACGCAAGGGCTTGTTCTCTACGCGCCAATTGCCAAGACCGTTCGATCTCCGGACTGGCCCTTCGGACGTACCGAAGAGGAGCAACGACAATTCTTTGATCGTTTCACCAACGAAATGGGGACTGGCAAGAATTTGGACCTACAGGGTCCGAGTCACGATGATCGCTTTCCAAAGTGGTGGGCACGCTTTGAACGCTTGGGAGCTTCCCCTGGGGCGTGGCGTGAGTTGCAAGAGATCTTCTGGCACATGGACATTCGAGAAGTGTTGCCGAATATTCATACACCTGCTCTCGTACTTCACCGGTCTAGCGACCTCATTGTGGACGTCGACCAAGGTCGCGCCATTGCCGAGTCCATCTCCGGTGCCAAATTCGTGGAGTTGCCAGGTGAGAACCACATTCCATTCCTCGGTGACCCAGACGCGATCGTCGACGAGATCGAGGAGTTCTTGACTGGGGTGCGCCCATCCCCACAGCGGGACCGTGTGCTCGCGACGGTCCTTTTCACTGACATCGTGGGATCGACTGCGTCAGCTGCCGCTCAGGGTGATCGTCAATGGCGCTCGATCCTGGATGAACACGATCGACTTGTCGACACGCAACTCGCTCGCTTTCATGGACGGAAGATCAAAACGACCGGAGATGGGGTCTTGGCGATATTCGACGGCCCCGGTCGTGCCGTACTTAGTGCCTGTGCGATACGTGATGAAGTTCGATCCATTGGTCTCGAAATTCGTTCGGGCTTGCACTGTGGAGAAGTGGAACTGCGGGGTGACGACATCGGAGGCATAGCGGTTCATATAGGGGCTCGCATTGCTGGGATTGCAAATGCGGGCCAAGTTCTGGTGTCCTCTACTGTCAAAGACCTTGTTTCGGGATCAGGGATTAACTTCGTCGACTCAGGGGAGCACCAACTCAAGGGAGTACCGCATTCCTGGAGGCTCTTCACCGCGGAGCCCTGATTAGATGGCTTTGCCGTAGATGCCAAGTCGCCAGTGCATGGTGGCATTCCGGCCGCGTCGGGCCTCCGACATCTCAGAGGGTCTCCGACACCAATTCGACTTAATCAACTAGTCGCCAGTGATCGGAGGCAGACCTTGGGGCCTCACGACTTCGACACTGATTAAGTATTCTCGGACGACACACAAGTGGCGTTTGGATTTGGGATAGCTTCCGCTCTCCTGGGGCACTGGTCTGTGACTCCTTGACCCAGAGCGGACGAAGAAATTTCCCGTGGTTTGCTGTAGTCTGCCAAAGTTGCCTCGGGCGGGGCGGTTGGTTGACTAAAGGGGGGCACTCGTATGAGTGTCGTTGTAACTATCCACTTTCCGGTCTCGGACGTTGCCAAGGCCATTGAGGGTCTTCACGGCAACGCTGAATTCCTAGAAGAGATTTCCGCGTCGACGAAGGACGCTGGCCTGCTCCACCACCGATTCGTTTCCGGAGACGGCGAACTTGTGGTCATTGACGAATGGGAAACCGCGGAGCAATTCCAGAGTTTCTTCGACGGGAACCCCAAGGTCGCGCAGGTAATGACTTCCGTTGGAATGACCGGAGCTCCGGAAATCTCAGTGTTCGGATCAATCGACGCCCCTGGAACCGTGTAGAAGCTGTCGAAGCGTGGCTCCAGGCAGAAACGGTTAGCGAACGCGACCCACCGGCACCTCAGCAAATCCCCAAGGTGGCGCTTTTGCATCGCGAAAGAGGAAGTCTCTTCGGACAACCCTGCAGGAGGCAATGTCCCAATTCGCCAGTCGGATCCCATTAGATTGTGCACATCGGCTCTCCGACACTAGGAATTCTGCAAGCAAGGCATCAACCGACGAATTGAGAGAACGGCAAAGCATCTCATCGTTGGAGGTGTGATTTCTAAAGGCAGACTCGCTTTTGCCGTTCGTAAATTTACAAAAGATATGTTAGGTTCCGCGATGGCGCCTCGCGAACCTCGCTTGACGCGAGGGAGGGATCATGTATCTGTTTACGAGGCAAGCTCGAATAGTCGGCCCTGACGCCGTAAAATGGGCCTCCACGATTCGCGATCACGTCGCAAAGGTGACAGAGAGCGAAATCCAACTTTGGGCGACTACTTTGTCGCCGGGATTTGGCAAAGTCACCTGGACGTCGTCGTGGGACGATCTTGGTTCACTCGAGACTTCCTTTGCGAAGCTTGTGGTCGATGCCAAGTACCTGGCCCTCGCCGCTGAGGGGGGACCGTTCATAAACGGCGGTGTGGATGACATGTTGTACCAGTCGTTGTACGACGGCTCCGGCGAGAGCGGCTCGGTTCAACTGGTTAGTTCGATTCAGGCCGTGTGCGCAACTGGTCAGATCGCCATGGCGTTGGCTAACGGAGTTGAGATTGCTCGAAGGGCCGAGTCGGCCACCGGTCGCCCAACAATGTTTCTCACCAACGTGACCGGCAACTACGGCGGTGTCGGGTGGCTGTCAGGCTACGAGAGCCTCGCCGCTTTCGAAGAGGCAAACGCGAAGTTGAATGCTGACGCCGACTGGCTCACCTTTGTAGACGGCGCAACCACTTGCTACGCCCAGGACGTCGGAGTCACTCAGTCGACGCTTCACGTGTTGATTCCTTAAGGCACGTAATGCTCCGCGGCTCGCAATGCTGTGAGGGGCTTCGGGCGACTCGGATCTTGTATTGCCGAACCCATAAGGTCCTGGAAACAATTTCAACGTCTCAGTTGGGCCTAGTCTCCAGTGCCTGGTAGCGAACCTGCCACGTCGGGTCTCCGACACTAGAAAGTTGTAATTTCTCCAACGAAGTTTCGCATGGTTCGCGTAAGCGCCAAAACCTCCCGGTTGACAAGCTCGCCGGATGGTGACACCGCGGGTCGCTGTCCAACTGACAATCGATGGTGCCAGCTGGTTTCTGGCTCATCGGCGATACTGGGTCCATGGTCGACCGAAACGTCATGGGTGGGTCATTGGAGCCGTGTGGCACCGACCCCGTCACGGGCTTCTACCGCGACGGGTGTTGCACGACAGGACCTGAGGACCTTGGGAGCCACACCATCTGTGCCGTGGTCACCGCCGAGTTTCTCGAGCACCAGAAGGGAATCGGCAATGACCTGACCACGCCGATGCCTCAATACGGGTTCCCGGGACTGGTGCCCGGCGACCGGTGGTGTGTTACCGCCGCCAACTGGCTCCGTTCCCATCGTGACGGGGCGGCGGCGTTCGTGGTCCTCGCCTCGACGCACGAGCGCGCCCTCGAAATCGTGCCTCTCGAAGCTCTCCGTGAGCACGCCGTGGACGTTCCGACCGGGCCGGGCGATCTCCAGGCTTAATCAGTGGCGACGCATGTGTACGGCTTTCCGGGCCCTTCGAATTTCACCGAGATCTGATGGTTGCGAGCAAACTCAAGTTGGGTTTCCCGGCGTAGGGCAGTGACCGATCCGGTACGTTCACTTTCGTGACGTAGGTAGTCTCCGGTGAAATCTTGCGGACCCGACACATCGGGTCTCCGACACCAAGAATCTTCGAGTGACGAGAGCTCGTGAGTTAGACGATCGTGCGTTCGAATCTACTGGGTTGATGCAGTTCACGGGCGCTTTGATACACACCCGACGGGGGATCTGCGAGACGTGCAACGTTTCAGAGCCAGTCATAGCATGACTGCGTGAATCGTTGTCTAAAGATTGCCACTGCACTCATCCTCTCCGGATTAGCACTCGCAGCTTTTAGTTCGACCAAAGGACAGTCATCAACAGTGAGTACACCCGAAGTTGGCTACGGGCTGATCGTTGGAGATGTAGCGCCATGTGTGGCGAAGGCATTCGACGCTTCGCCAGCCAATCCGCTCATTGTCATTTTGACGAAAAACGCCAAGACCTACGACATGTATAACGTCTCGGCCGATTACGGCACAACCTGGTACCACTTTGACGTGCAGGCGGGTCGCTACAAGCTCACCAGCACCTGGCCGAACACCAAGGAGTACAGCATCTTGGTCAAGGTTGGGAAGACGACAAAGGTCAATGTCAGGGTTTCTTGTGGCCCAGCGGAAATCTAGGAGAATTAGCAAGTACCTCTTCACCGTCAACGGAGCCAAGGTCGGAGTCTCCCGTCGGAGAATGTTGACGTCGGCTCTCGGAAACGCACCGCGTGTTTTATTCCAACGAGACCGGTACCGGTTCCGGTAGGGAATTACGATGAACACCCGTGATGCCGTGTTCTCTTGCCGTTAGATGACGAGTGAGTCGTCAGTGCCGACGCCCGGAGTGTCGAACCCGCGGCCGGGTGGTGGATCCGGCCCGTCATTGCGGATCGAGATAGTGAGCGAAGCGACCGTCGAGGATTGGCAATTCGTCCACAACAGGGTGATCCCGGGCGCCCCACTGGCCGAGTACGAAGTCCGAGAGCGGCTGGGCCGCAACTTCCTCACGGTGGCGTATGTCGGCGATGATGTGGTTGGGTGCGCGACGGTGCGAGCCCCGGATGAGACCGGAAACGTGACGGTCATTGCTCGAGTGCTACCGGAGTATCGCCGACGCGGATACGGCGAGGAACTCTTCCTCGACGGGATGAGGTTGGCTCGAAGCGTCGGTGGCACGGCCATCGAGACCGTCGTTCTGGCGTCGAATCACGATGGTTTGCGGTTCGCCTTGGAGCACGGCTTCGCCGAGGTCGACCGCTACCTTCCTCCTGGCGACGAGAATCCGTTCATAACGTTGCGGCTTCGATGGCTGTAGCTCGAGAGGCATGGGCCGGTCTTACTAGCCAACGCGGGCCCGAGAGCGTGGCGTCCACGAATTGAGTCTCCCGAACAGCGCGACCATCGACGGTATTACGGATGAGACGCGCGTCACCAATGCCAAGTGGTTCGACACCGTGATCTTCGTTTCCGTCACCCCCAACTGGTGGACCAAAACTGGCAACATCAACACCGAAGAGGCTCCGGTCTGATTATCTGATGCAGTAATGGGAGGATCCCCGGTCCGATTGACCGGGGATCCTCTAATGCCGTTCGCTCTGAATTACTTGGAGTTGCTGTCGATCTCCACTGCGGGGACAAACGCAATCGGCTCGTACGGAGCGGTAGGACTTTGCTGGGTATCCGTCCCACAGCCGGTCGCTCCAACGGCGGTGTTGTACTCCTGGAACGGGGTACTACCAACGACCGTCGAGCACGTGATCTGACCAGTTGCGCCGCCGAGGGCGTTCGAACCTGGCCCGGCTTGCACGAACAGGTTGCCGGGGTCGGTGTCCGAACCGACGGTGACCGCCCCTGCCGCAGACTCGGTCGAGAACTGGACGTTGAGCGAGCTGGCGGGACCAGACGTGGCATCGTGCGAGACACCGTAGACAACGGTGGTCGGCAGTTTTGAATCCCCAAACGTGAAGGTGGCGGCGTAGACGACGCCGTAGTAGCAGCTTCCCGTCGCCGGGTCGAACCACTGCGTGCCGGTGTTCGAGTATCCAGTGAAGATCGAATTCGTGCTCGCAGCGCACGCAATCGGATCACCTGCCGGACGGTACGGGACGTTGAAGGTCTTCGTCTGGGTAGCCAAGACAGCCCCGACGCTTCCTCCGGTAGTCCCGGGCTTGTAGAAGGTGAAGATGATCGGCACTGGGAACGTCATGGAACCAGTACCGGGATAGACCGCCTGAGAGTTGAGCATCACCGTGGCACTGCCAAGCCGTGACGATGAAGCCAGGTTGACCTTGTCGCCGAGCTGGGTGGCGTTGGTCCCACCGAACGACAAGCCCCACCACTCGTGGGGAAGATTCCAGTGACCTGCCACGTGGCTCCGGCGTCCTCTGTACGCACGAGGTACGCACTTACAAGTGCTCCGCTGTACGAGGTGCTGGGGGCAACGCCGACCCCGATTTTCGACGTGAGCATTTGAAGACGAGTCAGTTTCAGGGCCCGGATTGGAGATCCAATCGCGTAAGGGTGAACACGACTTACAGCCGATACAGGCGCTGAAGTGACCCAAGTCGTGATCAGCACGGTTAGTACAGCGCACGCGACCATTCGAGCACTTGACCAACGGGGCGGCTGCTGCTGAAAGAAGGACGAACGTCGACCATGGTTCACCTTCAGACGTTAAGGCTGGCAGCGCCCCTGGGGCGGTCAGCATCAAATTCGATCCACTTGGACGGTTTGAGGGAGTGACGTTCTTGAAGGTTGTCGTCACCCTTTCCAGCGCAACTTGTGAGTGACAGAATCCTGAACTCGTCAAATGAGCAAACGCCATTGGCTGGTACGAAATCTGTTGGATTGAGTCTGCGACACCAAACAACGTAAGGACTTGAGGCTCGCCAGTTTCTTGGCCCATCTCGGCGTGAATCGCGGCTCGATTGCATCGAATCGCGCTCTTCGTGACCCACACGGGCGTCAGGGTTTACCCCTATGGTTGACAGTTCTTATTTCACTTATCCTTCCATTTAGTCGGTCGCACGATGGTCGAAGGGGAGGTCGAGATGAGTTCCACAAGGCTGGATGAAGAGTTGCCTGTCGGCTCTGTGGAGAGCCCCTGGGCCGTCGAGACGCACGGACTGACGAAACGATTCGGCGACAACGTGGCGGTTAACGGTGTCGAGCTCCTCGTACCGCGAGGTTGCGCGTTTGGATACCTGGGCCCCAATGGCGCCGGAAAGACCACCCTCATCCGAGTCCTACTCGGCTTGACGCACGCCGACGCTGGCACCATGTCGCTGCTCGGTTGCTCGATTCCGCGTCATCGAGACGTGGCACTGGCGCGCGTGGGAGCCATCGTCGACGAACCTCGATTTCACGGTCACTTGACTGGCCGCCAGAACCTTCAGATTCTGGCCGCTGCTCGCGAGAGAGCTGCGCGAGGTCGGATCGACGCATCGCTGAAGCGGGTCGGCTTGGCCCAGCGGGCCGACGACCGCGTCTCGAAATACTCGATGGGCATGCGCCAACGTCTTGGGGTCGCCGCTTGCCTCCTTGGCGACCCGCAGCTCTTAATACTGGACGAGCCCATGAACGGACTCGATCCGGCAGGCATGCATGAGATGCGCGACATGATTCAAACGCTGGTCAGCGAAGGTCGCACCGTGATGCTCTCGTCGCACCTTCTTGATGAGGTCGAACGAACGTGTGACGCGGTCGCCATCGTGGATAACGGAAAGGTGATCCGCCAAGGCCCGATCGCCGAACTCCTGGCCGGTGCGTCAGTGGAGGTGAACGTGGAATGCTCGTCGCCCGAACGGGCCCGAACAATCCTGGCCGCCACCGCTCTGGGAGCGCAGATCGACGTCGAGACGTCCGGGCTCTCGATTCACCTCGCCGCGGGAACGGAGCGCGACGCCATCGCCGAGATCAATCGACTCCTGGTCGAAGACGGGATTGCTGTTTATCGTCTCCAGGAGATACAGGTGTCGCTCGAATCGTGGTTCTTACAAGTGACGAGTCGACTGGGGGAGTCCTCATGACGTTCGTTTCCGATAGCGCGACGCCATCGACCCGCGTCGCGACTCTTGCGCACGCCACACCACGCGACCGTCGAGGATCGTGGGTTCCAACGGGTGCCATGATCACGACGCGGATCATGGAACTGCGCAAACGACGGGGCCTTATGGCCGCGTTGATCGTGGTGAACGTTGGCATACCCGCCATCTTTCTCCTCGTGCGATTGATTGCGCACGCCGTAGCGCCGAAGTCCTACGGACCGGCTGGCGGTTACGACATCTTCACGAGCCTCGTCGCCGGTGTGATGTACGTCTTCGGCTTCATCGTCGCCGCGACACTCGGCTGCACGGCGGGATCGGTTGACCTCACGGAGGGTATGTTCCGTCACTTGGTGATCACTGGGCGCTCGCGCTTGGCCCTCTACTTCGCTCGAATCCCCGCGGGCCTGGCGATCATCGTGCCGATGTTGGCGGTCGGCTTCACGATCGTCTGCGCCGTCTGCGTCTTCGCTGCTCCGACCAAGCTGTACTACCAAGGCGTCAACGTTCCGCCCGGGCTCTCGTTGACAGGTTTGGAGAGTTGGGCGGCGCAACACCCCAAGGAGGTGGTCTGCGGTCTTCCCTATAATGGGCCAAACGGCATTCCGTGCTTCATCAACCAGAACGGCAAGATCGTCACCCCTCCGGGGACCACCGGTCTCAATCAGATATCGCCGGCCACGCTGAAGGCGGTCGCCGTCAAGATCGCCAAGCAGAACTACCCTGAGTACTCAAAGACCTTCCTGTACCCGTCGAACATGCTGATGGTCAAGACCGGACTGTGGATCGAACTCGAGGCCACCATCGGCTTCATCGTAGGTCTTGGTTTAGCTTCGTTGATGGGGCAACGAACGGTCCCGGTGATCTTGATGATCGTGCTGGAGATCGTCCTCACGCCAATATTCTCCCGAACGGCAATCCATCACTTGATTAACGTGCAGCGGGGTTTGGTGGGTCTCGCGACGGCTCATTTGGAACCAAGTGGCCTGCCCAGAGCCTTTGGGGGGGGAGGCGGAGGTGGACCCCCACCACTCGTCCCCGAAAGCACGACGGTTGCCGTGTGCGTCATCGTTGCCTGGCTCGTTGGCTGGACGGCGCTGGGCGCGTGGCGAATGGCGAAGAGGGACGCGTGAGACGGAGATTGTTGATGTCGGGTGCCAGGCCCCGGCCAGCTTTGCGCAACTAAGCGCTACTGCTCGGTGGCAGATCTGCCTCGTTGGACTTCGACGCCCATCGCTTTCGATCTGGTGTTCAGCAGAGTCCGGTGACATTTCATTTAATTCGATCCCTTCCGTCATGCTGCACAAAATGGCCCTTGCCAGAAGTTCTCATTTTTGGTGTTTCGGCACTAGGTTTGAAATTATTCGACCTGAAGCCAACGATTTCATAAAGCCCAGCAACATGAGTTCACTTGAGAGAGCATCCGTCGGTGCCGTGAGGGAGTCCAAAGAGAACGGCGTGAGCGAACTCCGCTCTGAGACCGGCAACGTTGAAGCCATATTGGCCACGGCCGAAACCATCTGGGTCGAACCATGATGATCGATGTCGGGGTGATACTCGCCGCCGCGGGAGTACTCGCCCTTGTCCTCTACTGGTCAGGCCGCTACGGTGACCGAGGAAGAGGGGCCGGGACCTCACTACGCCGAGGTCCGCGTGCGCACACTACGTTGAATGGTCGGCCCAAGATGACTTACGCTACACGCGAAGAAGCCGTGGCCCGTGCTCAATTGATGACAAAGCGCGACCTTACGCCAATGAGTGTCTACCGATGCGGCACGTGCGCCAAATGGCACGTGGGTCACGAAAAATAGCGATCGACCAATCGGCGTCGCTAGGCAACAGTTCTTCTTCATCGGGTCTTAGAATCCGGTGCGATGACCGAAAGTTTCCTAGACGGTTGAACCTCGGGGAACGAAACTCCTTGTGGAAGAATCCAGGAGTGACTGAAGACGAAGCACTATTCGGGGACTCCGTAGCCGATAATTATCGTGAGTATTTGGAGCCGGTGATCTTTCGTCCATGGGCAGAGTTGCTGGTCAATTTCGTCGGTCTTGACAAGGGTCAAACGGTGCTCGACGTAGCTGCTGGCACGGGGGTTGTGTCGCGTGCGGCAGCGGCACGCGTCGGTTCGGGCAGTCGGGTGATCGCCAGTGATGTCAGCGCAGCCATGCTCGCTCAAGTTCCCAACTGCTTCCCAAGCAATGAAGTTGCGCTGCAATCACTCGAGTGCTCGGCTACCGCCCTTGAACTACCGGACAGTTCCGTGGACGCGGTGTTCTGTCAACAGGGGTTGCAGTTCATCCCGGATAGACCCGCGGCGGCGCGAGAGATGTTTCGCGTGCTCCGTCCTGGTGGGAAAGTAGACGTCGCAGTTTGGCTTTCGTCGCCCAGTGTCCATCCGTTCATCGATTACGGCGACACCCTAAAAGCGCAACGGATGTCTGAACCGTTCCCCGGTGCCTTTGACTCGTCTTTTCTCAGTATGACCGCTGATGAGGTGGAAAGCGTTCTCCACGCCGCCGGATTCAAAGATACGGAAGTACGAATCGAACACATCGAACTCGAGTGGCCGAGTGTGCGACACGCGGTTAGCGGCGTCTTCGGAACGCCGTACGGACCAATAGTCGCCGCATTGGATAGTGACGTTCGTGAGTCGGTCCTTGAGGACCTGCAACGGCGTATGACGAGCCCCTGACGGCACGCCGACGAAACACGTCATGACGTCGATTCTGGCTCGCGGTCGTCGCCCCTAGATCGTTCCGACCAATTTGTTTGATTGGTTAATGCTCGGTTGACTTTCGGTTTTAGTTATCGTAAATGCAATCGACGCCGCCTAAGCCCGATATCGATCGCGATGGCTCGAGTCTCCGACGTCAGACTCAGCCACAACCAATCGTCAGAACGCGTCGCCAAAACCTAACTGGCGTAACTTCTCGTAGATCTCGACGTAGAGATTGTGTTGGTCCATGTCATCTTCAACATCGCGCAACTCAGCGTGCAGCAGACAGGTGGCGTTGCCGTTCGACATCGTCCATGCGCGACGAATCACTGCGTCTTCTAGGCACGGCTTACACAACAGGGCATCGCGGATCTCCTCTGGAGACAACCCTCTCGCCATGACGTCAGACTATTGCAGATGCGCAACGGCGATCAATCATTACCGTGGTCACGACGTTCGAACATCCCGAAGCGGCCTACGTTCCGACGTTTGCAATGGTCGAAACGTCTTAGACCGTTCGAATCAGACTCTTTACTTGTGCGGTAGTCTCCGGCGTCATCTCCATATCTGGGTGGGCGCTTGAAGCGTGCATTTGCACGTGCTGCATTAGTTCGTTTTCAGTTGACGTGGTGACGGAAAATGCACAGTCATTGCCGGTATCCGCGCATGCGAGTGAGTAAGCCATTTCGCACTCCTTGAAGGTTATTTGAAGCTGAGTTCCCAGTATCGTTGCGGATCCTTCGAATAGCAAGTGGGAAGGTTTCGGGAGAGTTTTCGTGTGAGAAATGAGGGGAACGGCACATTTCTCTCGCGTGCCCACTGTTCTGCGTCGGGTCTTCGAAAGCAACTCGGTACTCGATGCGATCTGATCGCTGGCCTGCCCCGGCGCGACTCAAATTCAGTGGCGAAATATTGTTCCGGAGAGTACCGTCGCCGTTTCATTTCGTTACGGTTTCGGAAGAGGAACGTGCAGAACTGCGCGCGGTCGCCACTCTGCTTACCTACGGCTGGGGCGTGATTCCCGTATCGGCGAAGTTAGGCAGGACGAGCTGGACGACGTCACGCTTTCCCAAGGATGGTGGCTTCACTGTGCCGATCAAAGCCTCAGTTCGCGAAGCAGAGGTCTCAATCTCGGCGACAACGTTGAGATCGTTCTCCCCACTGGTGTTCCCTAATGACATTTCTGGAAACCAACGAAGACTCGTTTGATTGACATGGCGTTCAGACCGAATGCTGCCCACTATGGTCATCACTACATTGGAAGGCTGATAATGGGTGCCGTGACAACAACTGCTTCAGGGTCCGGCACTGTCGGGCTCTTGTTCTTTCTCGCGATCTTGATCTTCTACATCGTGGCGGGTTGGAAGGTCTTTGAGAAAGCTGGTGAACCTGGCTGGGGAGTCTTCATTCCAATTTTCAATCTCTACTTGGTATGCAAAATTTCGGGTCGACCCGAATGGTGGCTGATTCTCTTCTTCATTCCGTTGGTGAACGTTGTGATTGGTCTAATTGTCGCAATGGACATTGCGAGGGCCTTTTCGAAAGGTCCCGGTTTTGGATTGGGTCTTTGGGTTTTCAGTTTCATATTTGTCCCCATCCTGGGATATGGATCGGCGCAATACACGAAGCCAGCGATTTGACGCCTCAGCGAATTCGCTTGCCACTCGATTCACTGTCGTCAGTTCGACCTTGTGAGTTCCAGCGTTTCGTCCAAGTCAGTCTTCGGCTCGCCCACTAGATTGCGAACGATGACTGAAAAGATTGCACCCCGGCAGTTTCACGAAGCCGAAGGTGTCGAGGACTGGCGGATTCTGGCGAACGAAGTCGGCGCACACTTTCGCACGGGTTCGTTCGCGAGAGGTGTCGCGTTTGTCGACGTCATCGCCAAACTTGCCGACGACGTAAATCACCACCCCGACGTTGATTTGCGGTACTCCGGCGTCACCGTGCGGCTCACGACGCACGAGGTCGACGGGCTGAGCCAACGCGACGTTGAGCTAGCCCGGAAGATCTCCGCGGCCGCGCGAACGTTGGGCGCATCCGCCGACCCGAGCGCTGTGCTGGACGTGCAAGTTTCAATCGACGCGCTCGACATTTCCACGGTGCGGCCCTTCTGGCGCGCCGTGCTCGGCTATCGGGAGGTGGGTGACGAGGACCTTCTCGACCCACACTCGAGCGGGCCGTCCTTCTGGTTCCAAAAGATGGACGAGACGCGCCCACAGCGCAATCGCGTTCACGTCGACGTCTTCGTACCCCACGACCGGGCCGAAGCACGCGTCGCGGCGGCGATCGCCGCGGGTGGTCACCTTGTCACCGATCAACACGCACCCGCCTGGTGGGTTCTGGCTGATGCCGAGGGTAATGAGGTCTGCGTGGCCACGTGGATGGGTCGCGATTAAAAGATGCAGTCCCGTAAAGCCGTATTTGCTCGACTTCTACTCCAACGCTGAGTGAGAAAGCCAGAATTCGGCCAATTCCACGTCGCCAAGTATCTTGACGCCCGTGTCGGAAATCGACGTGCGGCGGTAGAGAAGAAGTAACAGTTCGGTGGCGTGTCCAACGAACTCTGCCGTCGGGAGTGCGTCACTTGCGATCAATTCAAAACCGCTTGGCTGAAGCTCAACGGTCCACGTGTTTTCTTGATCGATGGTTGTCATTCTCAAAATCTGGCCGTCTCCGTGAAGTTGACTGACTCGTGGGGAAAAGTGCGCTGCTCGCGCAAGATTGACAAGAAACTCATCGATTGCGTCGGCGGCGATCTCAGGGGAGGATTCAGGATTCGCACCAACCGACAGTTCGAGATCCATTCGGTGGACGAGTGTTTCGTGGAGTTGGCGTCGTGACCAGAACCTCAGATGTTGATCCTCGCCCCAGGCCCACATGGTCGCGTTGGGATCGCCAGACCGCAGTGTCGAACACAGTTGAACGCCTCCTTCGCGAATCCAGTCTGCGTTCACCGGGCCTCGACTGAAGTCCATGACGTCACTCGGAATCCTTTCGGAAGCCTGAACTCGAACCAAGTGCTCGGCCCAACGATGTACGGTGCCCAAATGTTCGACAAGGTCGGATGCCGTCCAGCCGGGGCAGGAAGGTATTGGGATATTGGAGGAAGTGTCGTTCAGTTGATCAACGAAGCGAGTGACTTCGTCCGCTAACGCTTCAGTGTGTTCGAGATGGTTCACCTTTCGATGTTAAGTCGCCGTGCCGAGGGGGCATCTACTGCTGCGCGGGTCTGCACGTCCGTCGAGCCTCAGTAGATACCTAAATCGTTGTTCGCGGCAAAGCGCGCTTTACCGAGGATGTTGGAAGATTGCCGACGTCAGATCGGAGAAAATCCACCGACGTGATGAGTCAGAGCCGTTACGCAGTGTACGTGCCTAGACTCCCTGCTCATGACCAACGTCGATGAGCAAGGTCGTCCAGAACCTCCCCTCGCGGCCGACGAATTTGACACATTGATGGGTTTTCTTGAGTACCAGCGCGCGACGTTTGCGTGGAAGTGCGCCGGACTCGAAGCATCGAGCTTCGGGCTAGCGGTGGCCGCTTCGTCAATGACGTTGGGCGGGATGTTGAAGCATCTAGCCGCCGTTGAGGACTCTTGGTTCTCCGAGTGGCTACGGGGTCGAAACCCAGAGCCCCCGTTTGACGCGGTGGACTGGGATGCCGATCCTGACTGGGACTGGCATTCGGCCGCTAAGGACACGCCCGAGCAACTACTCACTCTCTGGCAAGACGCAGTGGTGCGCTCGAATTTCTTGATTGCCGAGGCGCTCCTAGAGGGAGGACTAGGTCAACTAGCCCGGCGTACGTGGCCCGATGGTCGCTCACCGAGTCTGCGCTGGATCCTTTGTCACATGATTGAGGAGTACGCGAGACATAACGGCCACGCCGACCTCATCCGCGAATCGGTGGACGGACTCATCGGCGAGTAGCGCAGGTCTTAGCTACGTAGGCTTCGCCTGTCGCTGTTCGAAAGCCATCGGAAGTCGGGCCACCCGCACCCGTGATTCTGCTTCGATGCGCGTCGCTAGCTCAGAGGAGCTCGTCGATCTGTGACATCGCTGACATCATTCCCTCCCCCATGCCCATTGAGATGATCTGCTCCATCTCCTCGAGCGACGGAAACGTCGTCACGACTTCCATTCGCGTGTCGCCTGTGGGTTCTTCACTGAGGGTGACATGAATTTTCATGGTCGGCATAGCGAGATTGGGCGTACCGGCTTCATCAGCGAAGCCGTCCTCGAAATCGAGACTGCGAGGCGCTTCGACCGAGATGACGCGCCACCAGCCTCGTGGCTTCTCGCCCTCGGGACCGGTCATGAAATACGTGACACCGCCGCCAGGTGAGAGGTCATGGTCGACGACGGTCGCAGGATACGTAGGAGGTCCCCACCATCGTTCGAGGAGGCGTGGGTCCTCCCACAATTCCCACGCCCTTGCGATCGGCGCGTCGAACTTGGCGGTGACGGTCATTGTCAGCGCTTCTGGATCCTTTAGGACGCTCGTAACGGTCATTGACGGCTCCATGTCTCGGGGTGTTCGAGGCATCTCTCGAAATCAATCGAGTCGACTATGCCACATTGCACCGATTTCTTCAAATAGATCGAAAGCGTTGATCAAAAACTTGAGGATCACGGATCCGGTGATGTGGATACAGCACCCAACAGTCAGTCTCTCGATTGATTTCGACTCCCGTGACGTGCGCTTCGGGCCCGTTGGAGGAGTCGAGTAACGAGACGCCTGTGCGGTTGGGGGTATTCAAGGTGAGTCATGACGTGTCCACTGACGTCGTGGGTGAACTGTTTGAACTCTTTCGGGATATCCACGTCGAGCGGGTTGTTCCAAGTTCCGTAGAGCTTGTGGGTTTGGAATAGAGGAATGAGTCCATCGCGAATGACGCCTTCCCACACCGCTGCCGTCACTCCCGGCGTGTGCAACGTGATGATGTCATCAAATATGACGAAACCGCCGGGCACCAAGAGTGACTTCGCTAGGAGGAGGTCTGAACGGACGATCTCGTAGTCGTGCGAACCATCGACATGGATGATGCGGAAAGTTCGTCCGAAATCACTTCCAGCAAGCGTCGTCGATGGCTGGGCGAAGATCTCTGGAAGGGTCTGATGAAACTTCAAGAAGTTTGCTTCAAAACTCTCCCGGCTGAGATCCGCGTACGCGTTGTGTCGGAGGTGAAAGTCATCGAGGGTCGTCGCAGCTTCTTGAAAGAGGTCACAGATGACCAGTCGTTCGTTCGAGCGGCGCAGATACCCGAGCAGGATGGCACTCGAACCTTGGTAACAGCCAATTTCCAAGATGTCTCCGACGACGCCGGCGGAGCACTGTGCTTCATCGATCGCATTAAACAACTCTGCGTCAGCGCGATCGAACCATCCAGGGACCGACTCGCGGCCTTTGACGATGTACTCGCGTCGCTGCATTGGCACAAACTAGGTCAGTTGGGCGTTTTCGACTAATCCATCGTTAACGGGGTCCCAAGTCCGAAGGATGGCGATCACACGAACGCGTTGCTCTCCCAGAGAGTCTTGACGCCGTGGGCGTAATCCCTCACGAGTTCGAGTCAGAGGTGATACTTGTGAAGTGATTTCTCCCGAAGCCACATTTCCGAATCAGCCCATGAAGCATCAAGGAACTGCGCTCATTCGTCCTGAGGTCGTCGTTCGCGACCTCTTAAGCAACTCCGACGTGATTATCCCCGAGTGCGTGATCATGGGCTACAGCACTCGGCTGCACGCGTTACTGGCCGCGCGTGGATTCACGAATGTGCCCGGTTACTCGGCACCGTGGCGTTCGATGTGGTTACAAAACGGTATCGACGCAGCTCGTGTTGGCGTCGTTGAGGGTTTTGGCATCGGTGCGCCGGGTGCGGCGATCGTCATCGAGGAGTTGGCGACACTGGGTGTGCGTCGTTTCATTAGCTTGGGTCTCGCCGGTGCTTTGCCCAACGAGGTTGGTTTTGGGGATGTCGTGCTGTGCACGAGCGCTATTCGAGACGAAGGTGTCTCGCACCACTACGTCCCCACTGCTCGCTACGCGTACCCGTCGGCGGGTCTCACCGACGAACTACGCCAGGCGCTTGTGAACGAAGGTACGACGTTCACTGAAGGACTGACCTGGACCCTCGACGCGGTGTACCGAGAGACGGTCGAGGAAGCGCTCGCGTATCGGCAGGAAGGCGTCGTCACTGTCGAAATGGAGGCGGCTGCGCTCTTTACGATCGCCGAAGTGCGCGGCGTCGAGATTGCCTCGATCTTCACGGTTAGTGATCACCTTTTGGCCGCGTCAGAGTGGAGCGCCGCACATGACATGGAAGTGTTGACCGATGGATTGGCGCGGATCCTTGACGTGTCGCTCAAAGTGTTGTCCCCCGAGGGCAAGTTCGACGCGCATCCAGTTTCGAAGAGTTCTGATGAGACGAACGGTCCCTTTTCGTAGTCTCATTGCTTCCAAGGGCGACGCCGCACTTCGATATGTCCCATCTTGAGGCATCGCTGAAGGTTCAGAGAAAACGACGGTCCGAAGGGCGAGGCCCTCGCACCGCGCGGCTCGTCGGGTGCGAACGATGTTCGCTCCACAAGAAGAATGACGAAACCACTAACAGGACCACGACAATCGAGATGTTGAGCCAAAAGCCCCATTCGACGTTGACGTCTACCCTCCTCGATCCCGTGCCATCGGTGACCGTCATCGAATTGCGAAGCCACAAGTCGGGAAGGATTAATCCAAGTATTCCGGCGTAGGCGGCCACGGTGCCGAACTCGGAGTGTTGTGGCCGCCAACGTGTGGCCCAGAGTGCGCCGACGATGAGCATCACAATGACGCCGATGGCGAATTCAGTGCTTCCGTAGTCCTCGAAGGGTGCCGCTAGAGCGTTGATTGATACGACCGCGCTTCCCGATCGATACGAACCGTTCGGTAGGAAGACGCTTGCGGCGAGGATCACACTGAGACCGATGGTGATGGCGCGACCATGGTTGGTCACCGTACGCGCGCGTTCCATTGCGCTCACGCTACTGAGCGCACTTACCGTGAACTTGGGAACCAAGTTCCCACTCGGGTACGTTGGGGCCATGCCCATCATTGACGTGAACGACGCAACAGCCGCCGTCGTTGCTGGACGAGCTCCTCTGCGTGGGTACCTCGCCAGACCGATGGGAGCTGGCCCGTGGCCGGGGGTCGTAGTCATTCACGAAATTTTCGGTCTCGACGCCATGACGCAACGACACGCCGACCGGATCGCTGCCGCCGGCTATTTGACGCTTGCCGTCGATCTGTACTCAGCCGGTGGCGCGCTGCGCTGTCTCTTCTCGGTCATGCGCGCATTGATGAAGGGTGAGGGTCGCGCGTTTCTCGACATTGAGACGGCGCGGTTGTGGCTGAAGCGTTCCCCAGAGTGCACGGGGAGTGTCGGCGTCATCGGTTTCTGCATGGGCGGAGGATTCGCGTTACTCACCGTCGACACCGGCTTTGACGTTGCGGCGGTCAACTACGGGGAGATGCCTCGACACAAAGACGATCCGTTCGAGGGAGCGTGCCCAATCGTTGGTTCGTATGGAGCTCACGACCGAACTTTGAAGAGCGCGGCGTCGAAATTGGATGACGCCCTGACGAAGGTCGGCGTCGTCCACGACGTGAAGGAGTACCCCAACGCGGGCCACTCCTTTCTCAACGACAGGCCAGTGGGTCCTCGACCCCTTCGACCACTACTGCGGATCGCTGGTATCCGACCGGAACCCGACTCAGCCGCGGACGCGTGGAAGAGAATCGAAGAGTTCTTCGCTTCCTATTTGCACTGACGCCGTATGCGGCACTGGCGTCGGCTCTACGACATGAGCCCGGCGACATCACTCGCTTTCGTCTTGTGATGAGTAGACACCTTCGAGACTCGCGCCCGGACGGTTCATGCGCGCTGGTAATTTCAACCACGGCGACATCGCGTCCAGGGTGAAATCGAACGACTGGGTTTCGGTTCGGCCAAAGTGTCCAATGGCTCGCTTCGCGTATCGCCTACCGGTGTGATCACGACGTCGGGAGGATCTCTCGACGGGTGATTACACCCTTTCAGGCACTGAACGAGATTCCGAAGGCCCCACTGGCACGTGGACTTACACCCTCGTCGTATCGAAAGAGGACATATTCCAGCACGACTGCGGTCGAGAGCGGAAGGCCAGGCTCACCGACACGTATGGGCGACTTTGCAATAATCGTTCGTTGAAGTTCCAACTTCGCGCCCTTGCGTTCGTTGAGACCAATTCGACGTTGTAAGTTTCCTCTATGCGTCGTTCGGTCATGTTCATACTCGTTCTGGGGTCGTGCTCGAATTTAGTGTTGGCAACGAGCGCACTCGCTGATTCGACAACCACCACCACGACCACGTCGACCAGCATTGTTACGTCGACGACCAAACCACCAACGAAGAAACACGGTTGGGTGGCACCCCTCACGGGCCTCCCAGACCCGTCGAAGATTACGAAACACCGTTCCGCGCTCACGATCAAGATCGACAACACTCCGAATGCCTTTCCGCACAGTGGCGTCCAAGACGCTGACGTCGTCTACGAAGAGATTGTCGAAGGCGGCATCACTCGGCTGGCGGCGATCTTCAATTCACGTATTCCCACCGTCGTCGGACCGGTGCGTTCCGTACGTCGGACAGACCGGGAGATCGTCTTTCCGATTGGCGGCATCTTCGCCTTCTCGGGGGGCGCCGCGTACGCCGTGAAGAGTATCGCGACGGCTCCCGTCAAGCTCTACACCGAGTCCAACAGTGGTCCGGCGATGTTTCGCGATGCGAAGCGGTACCCTCCGCACAATCTGTTCGCTAACGCAGCGCTCTTGATGGCGAAGGACGGAGAGCCGCGGCCACCTCCGGCCCTCTTCACCTACTCCTCGGGGCCGCGGATCGCTCACGGCCCACGCATAAGTTCGTTCGTCGTCGGATTCACGGAGGGCTACGCCGCGACGTACACGTGGGACTCGAAGAGTAAATCGTGGGCTCGATCCATCTTCGGTCAACCGGACGTGACGACGAACGGGGTCCACATCTCTCCCAAAAACGTCATTGTCATGTCGGTGAACTACATCGGAGGGGCTGGCGTGATTGATTCCTACGCGCAACTCATCGGCTCTGGTTCCGTCGAGGTCTTCACCGGCGGCACGCTGCAGCGAGGGACGTGGTCACGTCCGAACCTGCGCACGCGAACGGTCTACCGGAACGCGTCCGGAGTGGTCATCGACTTGACCCCGGGTCAGACGTGGGTTGAGTTGCTCGACGTCTCGGAACACGTCAGCATTACCCCCGCGTCAGGCTGATGGAGCCCCTGGATCTCCTCACTGCGCGTCGAGGTGGTGGTCGGACGAGTGGGTAAGAGCGCCCTGGTCTACGTCGGACTCTTACGTGGCGTTAACGTCGGAGGCAACAACAAGATGCCCATGGCGGACTTACGCTCGCTCTTAGAGGATCTCGGACTTTTCCACGTCAGAACGTATATTCAGAGCGGNNGCAATCGAAAAGAGATTCGCGATCAAGACGGACGTGGTGCTCCGTAGCGCCAGCGACCTCACCGTCGCCGTCAAGAACAGCCCCTTTTCGGTTAGCGAGGAAGCTCGCGTGCACGTGGGATTCATGGCGAAGAAGGTGCCTGAAGCAATAGTCGCCACGGTGGACCGCGAGCGTTTTGAGCCCGATCGATTCGCCATCGTTGGATCCGAGGTCTACCTCTATCTACCCGTCGGAATTGGTCAGTCAAAGCTGCCCAACTACTTGATTCGCCAACTCAAGACGCCGGTAACGATGCGAAACTGGAACACGGTCAACAAGCTGGTCGAACTCACGGCTCAGTAGGTGTTCCCGGAGCTGTTTCCAAGACTCATTGGATAGGAGCGAAAGATTTCACTCGGTCGAGGAAGTTGCGCACCTACCTCGCAAATGTTTCCGTTTTACCCGACTCCATCACCGGCGTTCGTCGTGCTGGAGCGGCGAGATAGACGCGGTGGAAACAGTACCTCGGCACTCTGCTCGAGAGTGAGTCCCTTGGTCTCACGACCGAACAGCGCGACGACCACGACAGCAACCAACGCCACCGTGCCAACGAGAGCGTAGACGGCGCCTACGCCGAGATCGGAAAGCACGACGGGAATGAACGACGGTCCGATGACCCCGGAGATAAGCCGCCCGAATCCCTCGGTCGTCGAAACTCCCCAGGCGCGAATCTCGGTGGGATAGCTCTCCGACGTGTAGGTCTTTACTGCCGGGTCGACGCCTATTCCAAAGAACGACATCAGACATCCGAGAACGAAGATTGGCAACGCACCACGGACGAAGCCGAAACCCAGCGATGCCGCGGCGGCGATGACGGTGAAGGCGATGATGACCGGTTTTCGACCCCATCGCTCAATGACCCACGACTCGAGCAGTTTGCCTGGAATCGAGACGCCGACGATGACCGCGGTGAAGGCGAAGGCCGAGGTGGGCGAGTAGCCCATCTTCGTTACCACGGTGGGCATAAAGATCTGTATTGAATAGAAGATGAAAAAGGTACCGCCAAAAGTCACCCAAAGGGTCGCCGAACGTCGAAGAAGCGGGGGACGAAAGATCGACCGAAGCGGATGAAGTACCGGTGTCGTCGAACGAGGTTCCTCATTGGGAATTGGATCCAAGGTTCGTCCGGTCGAGCGTTCGGCGCGGGACTCCATCGAGGCGAGCACTTCTTCGCATTCGATCCATCGACCCTTGGACTCGAGCCATCGGGGCGATTCGGGCAAGTAGCGCCACGCGAGCAGCGCGAACAAGATCGGTGCGCCGCCGACGAAGAACATGATCCGCCAGCCATTCGTGTCCTCGACGTTGGGAATAAGCACGAGCGCCAACAGGGGGGAGAGAAAGTAGCCCAGGGACAGGAACGAGTCTGCCCATCCAATGAATCGGCCCCGGCGATCGCGAGGGCAAAGTTCGGAGGCGTAGACGTAGGGGATTGGGAACACGGCGCCCATGGCCATGCCGTCAGCGATCCGCAGGATGATGACGCTGTCGATGCCGTGCGCGAGGCCGGTCGCGAACGTGAGCACGGCGTACGCGCCGGTACCGGCGATGAGTACCTTGCGTCTTCCAAAGTGGTCGGCGAGGCGTCCGGCAGGGACGATACCGATCACGATCCCGATGTTCGCCGCGATCGCGACGAAGGACTTCATCGACGTCGAGAGGTCGAGCTGTTGGGTCAGCGACGGCAGTACCGAACCCGTAAGGCCAATGTCGTACGACTCGATTAACCAGCTCAAAAAGAGTAGGCCCATGATCCCGGCGAGCCACTTCGACGCGGGTAGTCGGTCTAAGCGCGCTGCCGCGCGCGGTGGTGCTTCTCCCTCGTGACGTTCGGATCGGGAAAGCTGTGATGTCACGACGGCCGAAGGTGCGTCGAGTTCGTGCGGCTAGCAAGAAAGCTCACGGTTACGAGCGAATCAACTCCACGACTGGAATGATCCTCGCCGCTTTTGCCTGGTATTCAGCGAATCCGGGGAAGCGTTCGGCCTGAATTGCGTACACGCGATCGCGCTCTTCTCCTGATAGGGGGCTGGCGGTGGCTTTGAACTTCTCCGTACCAAGTTCCACGGACACGGCGGGGTCGGCGACCAGGTTGTGGAACCAGTCAGGGTTCTTGTCCGCTCCCGCTTTCGACGCGAAGACGAAGATTCGGCCCTCGTCGCTGAGGTACATCATCGGGTTGACGCGATGGGTATGGGTCCGCGCGCCCGTCGTGCGCAAGAGGAGCACGGGCGCTCCCATGAACTGTCCACCGAGTATGCCCTCGTTGGCGCGAAACTCTTCAATGATTGTGGCGTTCCAGGCATTTGTCGCTCTGGCTGCGTCTTCGTTTGATGATTCCTCGTTGCTCACAGTTATCCGTCCTTGTTCGATGCGCTTACCCTCAGATTATCTATTTGATTCGAATGAAAAGTTAGACGGTGGACGTCGAAAATGGAAGCGCCCGTTTCCCGTTGTTGGGTCACCTCTGCCAGCGGCTCATCGACTGGCACCTCGGGTGATGAGGCCAGTTCGTCATTACCTCTGAAGCATTACCGGGATCTGTTCACGGCGTGGCGACGCAGCTCGTTCCGGAACTGGCCATCGTGAGGAATCCACCATTGGTTCCGGCGACGGAAGCCTGACGGGCGTTGGTGATCGTGCTGCCGGGGAACGCCCAGTTTGCCGACTTCGCCTCCAATCGGTAGAACTTGCTGCCATTGGAAGATGCCGTGTACGTTTCGGTAACGGTTAACGCGGTGCCAACGGGTTGCGTGGCGTCAATGGCGAAGGCGCCGTTGACCGTTGCACTAACGAGCACCTCATAACCGGTCGTTTTGGCGCCCGTGGTCGTCCACGTCAGTACGGCTTTCTCTCCACTCGCGGCGCACGCCGCACTGAACGTGGCGGGGTTTGCCGTAGGCGTGGTGATGGCCTTACGCGACTGACCTTCGCCCTTCGAGCTAGCAGCCAACGTTCCAATCCAGTTCGAAGCGACGACAGATTCTGAGAAATAGGCGAACGCCGCCGTTATTGCAAGCGAGCACAGGGCCACCTTCAACGTTGCTGACGCGGAAGGTCGGTCCACCTCTATCCAGCGATTAGCTCGTCCAGGCGTCAACGACCGGCGAGGTTGTGACGGACGCGACACCTCCCGTGGCGGCAATGCCGGTGAGCGCCGGCATTGAGAAGAAGGTGTTTTCTTACGCCGCCGGCGCCGTTGCCCCCATCAACGCGCCGTTGGTCAACGTGACGGTCAACGGGTTGTTCGCGTTGCCACTCGGGCCAACGGTGAGCGCCGTCGTGAGCGTGTGGACGCTACCGGACGTGCCAGTTGAGAAGTTCCAGTCGACGAAGCCCGTTGCTGTCGTGCAGCCACCTTGAGCAGTGCTCAGTGCCGAAGTAGTAAAGCCCCCAGCGTACGTGAGGTTGGTCGGCAAGTTCACCCCGGTGATCGTCACGGGATAGGCGTTGGGATTGCTGATGGTCAGAACGACGTCACCCGTCCCGCCGGGGTAGAGCTGATTGGTCGCTGCCGGCACCGCAACGGCAGTGATCGTCAGATTCTGGACTGCGGCGGACTGACCCTCTCCGGATGAACCAGCGTTGAGTCCAACGAGCCAGCTCATTACGGCGAAGGCCCCTCCACCCACGAGGAACATGCCAAGTGCCGCTGCGATTGCTCGTCGGATCGTCCGACGGCGGCGAGCGTGTTGGGTTCGAGGTTCAACTCGTGGATGAGGCGACGGAACTAAGAACGAAAGGGGAATGTGGCTGCTGAAACTCATGGGTCGCTGGCCTTTCCGACAAATAATTGATAAAAAAATATTTACCAATGCGTGTGGCCGATTTTGGGATGGTCGCGGATGCTCTGATCAAGTATGTAGCAAAAAATTAGACTGAATATTTGGGTACGCGTGATTCTCAAGGCGTCATTCCTGTAATCAGGTTATGGCAGGGCGACTTCAACCGGTCAGCGC
>PLNQ01000074.1:0-29577 GCA_003141815.1 Acidimicrobiaceae bacterium
TCGTGACCGGCGTGTCGACGGTTGTCGTCTCGACCGGAGAGTCGCGAAAGGCCTCGTAAGCCACGAAGCGAGAGATCTCCCCCGCGAGGCGCAAGAAGTCGGCGTTGGTCGTCCGGACGTCTCGAAGTTGACGGACTTTGTCGGCGACGACGGGATGTTCGAGTACGAGTAGTGATTCCACGAGGTCACACTACGCCGGATTCAAATTCGGCCAGCGACTAACCGTGGGGCGGAGAGCGCCGCCGCCGTGCGCACGATCATCCGCGAATCGGGTGCCGTAACGCCGGCGGAGGTCGGCGGCACAACGGCGCACGACGGAAGCGGGCCTCGCCGTACTGGAAGGTCGCCTCGACGAAGCGGCGGACATCTACGTCGACGCAATCGAACAGTCGCGAAACGTCGACAGCGTGCTCGACCTCGCCTTGAGCGAACTAGATCTCGTTCTCGTACTAGGCGCCGATCACCCCAGCGCGACGGTCGCCAAGGAAGCGCCGGACATCTTCGTACAGATTGGGGCCACGACGATGCTCGACCGACTCAACCAGGTGACCAACGCCACGGCCGATTGAGTAGAACGGCGCCGCGCATCGCCGTTAGTCTTTAGCAACGGTGCTCGCGGGTACGACAGCCATGCTGCCACTCTGAGTGCCACGACGAGGAGGGTGTCAGTCATGTTCAACACTGTCCTTGTGGGAGCCGATGATTCGTCTACTGCACGTCGTGCGGTCGAGACGGCGGTCGAGATCGCACGGATGTCGTCCGGCCAACTCCACATCGTGTCGGCGTTCGGCGCTAAGTCGTACGGCACCGCTTCGCCAGAGACTTCGTTCAAGGCCGTGGCCGTCGAAGGTGACGTCGACGATCTTCTCCAAGTGCTTTCCTTCATCGCGACAAAGCAGGGCCTCGAGCCAGTACTGCACGCCGTCAAAGGTGACGCGGCCGACGTCTTGATAAAAAAGGCCGACGAGATCTCGGCGGATCTCCTTGTCGTGGGCAATCGTGGCATGAAGGGCGTTCGTCGAGTTCTCGGAAGCGTGCCGAACGCAGTCGTGCACGGCGCCAACTGCTCAGTTCTCATCGTCGACACCACGGAGTAAAACGTCGCCTTCCGGACCACGGCGCGAACGGTGTCCCGGCCGTACGTGACAGACGAGTCAGTAGAATTGCTTGATGTCTTCTTCCCTTTCGGACCGCACCACGCGCGTTCGAGAGAGTGATTCGAATCCCCTAGGCGGTGTGACTTCGAAGTATCCGGGTCCGCGCGCCCAGATCTCCCGAGACCAGAAGTTGCCCTGGTGGCAACGCGTCTTACCCGTCATCGCGTCGCATCGCGCCACCTTCATCTTCGCGATCGGCCTCTCGTTCGTGAGCTTGATCTTCCAGGTTCTCGTGCCCTACATGTTGAGCGCCGACATCGACAACACGCTGGCGAAGCATCTCAACTCACTACACGGCGACGTCATCGCCCTCGTGATCGTCGGGCTCCTCGCCAGCGTGACCGGCATGATCTCGCGCCAGTACGTCTACGCGACCGCCTATAACGTCGAGGCCGACCTACGTTCGCTGATCTACGAACACCTCACGTGGCTCTCGTTCAGCTTTTACGACCGCGTCCAGTCCGGTCAACTCATCAGTCGCGCGAACAGCGACATCCGCAGCGTGCAGATGTACTCGACGTTCGCGCCGCTTATCGTCGTGCAGTGCTTCATCGGCATTATCGCCTTTGGCTTCATGCTCGTCATCAACTGGAAGTTGGCCCTACTCGCCATGATCGTCATGCCGATCTTGTACGTCGTGGGCATCAAGATGCGCAAGGTCATGTTTCCGATCTCGTGGATCACCCAGGCTCGCTTGGCCGGGGTGGCGACTGCCGTGGACGAGAACGTGAACGGTGTTCGCGTTGTTAAGTCCTTCGCCCAAGAAGAAGCCGAGATCAATCGCCTCGCCGACGCCGCCGAGCGCGTCGCGTGGGCCTACATCAAGGACGCCAACGTCAGAGCAATTTGGTCGCCTTGGGTTCAGAACCTGCCTCAGCTCGGTCTCGCCCTCGTCCTGTTCTTCGGTGGATGGATGGTCCTGCAAAGGGACCTCATGATCGGTCAGATCCTGGCGTTCAACGCCTACCTCTTGATGCTCCAGGCGCCCTTCATGATGCTCGGTCAACTCGTGATGATGGGCCAGCGCGCCAAGGCCAGCGCCGAACGGATCTTCGAGATCTTGGATCAGAACCCCGACGTCGTCGATCGCCCCGGCGCGTTCGACCTCGTAGACGTCAAAGGCGCCATCGACTTTCATCACGTGACGTTCACCTACGGCAACGGGGTCGAGATACTCAGCGATTTCGACGCCCACGTCGCGCCCGGCGAGACCGTCGCCATCGTCGGACGCACGGGTTCTGGAAAGTCCACCGTCGCTCGACTCATGACCCGCTTCTACGACGTCACGGAAGGCGCGATCTCCATCGACGGTCACGATCTTCGAGATCTCACGTTGCACTCACTGCGTGAGAACGTGGGCGTCGTCCTCGACGAACCCTTCCTCTTTTCGGTGTCAATCCGCGAGAACATCGCCTACGGCCGACCCGACGCCACCATTGAAGAGGTCGAAGCGGCGGCCCTCGCGGCGAACGCCGCCGAGTTCATCGTTCGTCTCCCCGAGGGCTACGACACGGTCGTGGGCGAACGGGGCTACACCTTGTCCGGAGGCCAGCGTCAACGCATCGCCATCGCCCGTACGCTCCTGCTTAATCCCCCCATCTTGATACTCGACGACGCGACGAGCGCCATCGACGTCCACGTGGAGTCAGGGATCTACGAAGCCCTGAAGGGTCTACTCACCCGGCGCACCACCATCGTGATCGCGCACCGCATCTCCACCATCGCGCTCGCGAGCCGTGTGCTCTTGCTCGACGAAGGCCGCGTCATCGCCAGTGGCACCCACGACGATCTCCTCGCGCGGGTGCCCCTCTACTCCGAGATCCTCGCGCAAGCGACCGGCGGAGAGCAGTCCTAATGGGTTGGGGCGGCTTCGGCGGCGGTGGCGGGATGTTCGGCGGCAGCGCGTCAGCCGCGAGCGGTCGCGCCGGACTGCCCTTTGGCGGCATTCCCTCAGAATTGATGGACGAGGCGACGAAACTCCTCGCCAGTGAGCCCGAACACCCGAAGTCGGACGTCCACTTCACGCAGCGCCCAAGTGAGAAGGAACGCGAACGCCTCACGCTCCCCAACCTCATCAAGGCTTACCCCAAATGGGTCGTCTCGGGCTCACTCCTCGTCATCATCACGAGCCTCACACTGCAGGCCGGACCTTTCCTCACCGAGTTCGCCATCAAGAACGGCATGGAGCCAGGACATCGCGACCTCAAGGTCATCGCCGTGTGCGCGATCCTCTACCTCGTCTTGGCGCTCGTCAGTGTGTACTTCCAACGCCTGCAAGTCGACGTGACCGGGAAACTCTCATCGCGCGTCATGCACGACCTGCGCATCCGGGTGTTCACGCACTTCCAACGACTCAGTCTCGACTTCTTCACGGACGAGAAGGCCGGCGTGCTGATGAGCCGTATGACCAGTGACGTCGAGAACCNNTCAATCGCCTCGCCGACGCCGCTGAACGCGTGGCGTGGGCCTATATAAAGGACGCCAACATCCGAGCGATCTGGTCACCGTGGGTCCAGAACCTGCCCCAACTCGGCCTCGCCCTCGTCCTATTCTTCGGTGGCTGGATGGTCCTCCAAGGGGACCTAAAGATCGGTCAGATCCTCGCCTTCAACGCTTACCTCTTGATGCTCCAAGCACCCTTCATGATGCTCGGCCAACTCGTGATGATGGGACAACGCGCCAAGGCGAGCGCCGAACGAATCTTCGAGATTTTGGATGAGAATCCCGACATCGTCGATCGTCCCGGCGCTTATGACCTCGTCGACGTCAACGGCGCCATCGTCTTCAATCACGTGGACTTCACCTACGGCAACGGCGTCGAGATCTTGACGGACTTCGACGCACGCATCGAGCCCGGTGAGACCGTCGCCCTCGTTGGGCGCACTGGTTCTGGAAAGTCCACGGTCGCACGGCTCCTGACCCGCTTCTACGATGTCAGCGATGGCGCCATCTCCATTGACGGCCACGATCTGCGCGATCTCACGCTGCACTCACTTCGAGAGAACGTGGGTGTCGTCCTTGACGAACCCTTTCTCTTCTCGATGTCGATTCGAGAGAACATCGCCTACGGCCGACCCGACGCCACTCTGGAAGAGGTCGAAGCCGCGGCCCTCGCGGCGAACGCCGACGAGTTCATCGTTCGCCTGCCTGAGGGCTACGACACCGTCGTAGGCGAACGCGGCTACACCTTGTCCGGGGGGCAGCGTCAACGTATCGCCATCGCTCGAACACTGCTGCTCAATCCCCCGATCCTGATACTCGACGACGCGACAAGCGCCATTGACGTCCACGTGGAATCGGGCATCTATGAAGCCCTAAAGGGACTGCTCACCCAGCGCACCACCATCGTCATCGCGCACCGAATTTCCACGATCGCCCTCGCGACCCGTGTCCTCTTGCTCGACGAAGGTCACGTCGTCGCCAGCGGCACCCACGAGGAACTTCTCGCCAACGTCCCGCTCTACTCCGAAATCCTCGCGCAGGCCTCCGGCGCGGAGTGGTCCTAATGGGTTGGGGCGGCGGCTTCGGCGGTGGTGGCGGGATGTTCGGCGGCAGCGCGTCCGAAGCGAGCGGTCGCGCCGGTCTGCCCTTTGGCGGCATCCCCTCCGAGTTGATGGACGAGGCGACGAAGCTCCTCGCCAGTGAGCCCGCTCACCCGAAGTCCGACATCCACTTCACGCAACGCCCGAGTGAGAAGGAACGAGAGCGCCTCACGCTGCCCAACCTCATCAAGGTCTACCCGAAGTGGGTCGTTGCGGGTTCGCTTCTCGTCATCATCACGAGTCTCACGCTGCAGGCTGGTCCTTTACTCACCGAGTTCGCCATCAAGAACGGCATGGAGCCGGGCCACCGTGACCTGAAGGTCATTGCCGCCTGCGCGGTCATCTACCTCGTCTTGGCACTCGTAAGTGTCTACTTTCAGCGTCTTCAAGTCGACGTGACGGGAAAACTCTCGTCACGCGTCATGCATGACCTGCGTATTCGGATCTTCACGCACTTCCAGCGACTGAGTCTCGACTTCTTCACGGACGAGAAGGTCGGTGTGCTCATGAGCCGCATGACCAGTGACGTCGAGAACCTGCAACAACTCGTCCAGGACGGCATCAGCCAGTTCGCCTTGCAGGGACTGACCATGGTCGTCATCACCGCAATCCTCTTCAAGACCAACGTTGAACTCGCCGCGTGGACGGTGCTTCTCATCGTGCCGCTGCTGTTCGTCTTCACCGTGTGGTTCCATCACGCTTCGGAGAAGGGCTACTTACTCAGCCGCGACCGCATCGCGCTGGTGTTGGCTGACCTCTCCGAGTCGCTTTACGGCATTCGCGTCGTAACGGCCAACAACCGTCAACGGCGCAACATCCGCAATCACCGTCACGTCGTCGGGGCCTATCGCGACGCCAACGTCTACACCGGTCGCGTCAACGCGATCTACGGACCCTCGACGCTCATGATCGGCATTCTCGGCCAAGCGCTGCTGCTCGGCATCGGTGGGCGCATGGTATTGAACCACCAATTGAACGTGGCGTACCTCATCGCCTTCTTCTTGTACCTCAACCGATTCTTCGCCCCCATCCAGTTGCTCGTCCAGCAGTACAACAGCTTGCAGCAGGGCCGTTCCTCCATCATCCGCCTTCGTGAGCTCTTGGAAACACCGCCCACCGTTGACGAGATTCCGAATGCCATCACCTTGCCCGCTATAGAGGGCCGCATCACGTTCGAGAACGTGAGCTTCGGCTACAACCCCGAGATCCTCGTCCTGCACGACGTCAACTTGGTGATCGAACCCGGTGAGTCGGTGGCCTTCGTCGGACCGACGGGCGCCGGCAAGTCCACGATGGCCAAACTGGCCAATCGCTTCTACGACCCCACGTCGGGACGCGTCCTCGTCGACGGCATCGACGTACGCACGGTGACGCTGCGTTCACTCCGCTCGCAACTCGGCGTCGTACCCCAAGAGCCCTTCCTCTTCGCCGGGTCGATTCGCACCAATCTGCGCTTCGGCGACCTCGACGCCACCGACGAGGACATCGAGACGGCCATCGACGTCGTTGGTCTGCGCGAACTGGTCGAGCGCCTGCCCGACGGTCTCGACACGCCCGTGCACGAACGCGGCCAGACCTTGTCGGCCGGCGAACGCCAACAGCTCGCCCTGGCGCGCGCCTTTCTGGCGAAACCGCGCGTGTTGATCTTGGACGAGGCGACCTCGTCGCTCGACTTACGAAGTGAGACCGTCATCGAACGGGCGCTCGACCGACTGCTCGAAGGTCGATCCGCCATACTCATCGCGCACCGTCTCACCACGGCTCAACGCGCCGACCGAATCGTCGTCATCGACGACGGCGGCATCGTCGAGATGGGTACGCCTCAGGAGCTCCTGCGATTGGGCGGCGCCTACGCCACCATGTACGACGCGTGGCTCGCCTCGGGCGGGCGCGACGCGACGCGCGCGGGAACCTAGAACATCTCCTTGACCGTGGCGATCAACGTCGCGGCACTCTGGCCGGACTGGGGTATGGGATGAACTTGGAGGTGCGTGACGCCAGCCGCTCGAAAAGCCTCGACGCGTTCTTGGACGTAGCTCTTGGGCCCGCAGAGGGTCGTCAGTTCGAGAAACTCACTCGGCACGGCAGCTTCGGCCTCGTGCTTCTTCCCGGCGAGGTAGAGATCTTGGATGATCTCGGCCTCTTTCTCAAAGCCGTAGCGAACGGCCAGTTCGTTGTAGAAGTTCTTGCCTTTGGCGCCCATACCGCCCACGTAGAGCGCGACCATCGGACGCTGCAGTTCTCGCAGCGCGGTGACGTCATCGCCCTCGCCGATCGCGAGTATTCCCCCGGCATTGATCATGAGCTCCCCGAGCCCAGCGTCTCGCTTCGCCTGACCTGCGCTCAACGCGTTGCCCCACACGTCGGCGGCGCGCTCGGGAATGAAGAGGATGGGCAGCCAGCCATTCGCGATTTCGGCCGTCAACGCCACGTTCTTCTCCCCCAGCGACGCGATCCAGATAGGGATCTCACTGCGCACCGGGTGCGCGATGATCTTGAGGGGCTTGCCGAGACCGGTCCCCTGCTCAGACGGCAGGGGCAACGTGAAGTTCTTGCCCTGATGCACGAGGGGCGCCTCGCGTTTCCACACGTTGCGACAGATCTCGACGATCTCGCGGGTTCGCCCGAGCGGGTTGGTGTAGGGAACACCGTGAAAACCCTCGATGACCTGGGGACCTGAGGCGCCAAGGCCCAGGTGGAATCGGCCGTCGGAGAGCGCGTCGATACCCGCGGCGGTCATCGCGAGCAAGGTTGGAGTGCGGGTATAGATGGGCAAGATGGCCGCGCCGATCTCCACTTGATCGGTGAGAGCGGCCAAGTAGCCCATAAGCGAGGGACTGTCGTAGCCGTAGGCCTCGGCAACCCACACGAGGTCAAGCCCGGCCTTTTCCATCTCCGCGACCCCGTGCGCGGCTTGTTTGAAGCCGCCGGCGTAACCCATCATCGTCGAGATCTTCATGGCTGACCTTTCACCCGCTGAGTGTCACAGTATCTGAACCCGTGGCCAGAGAAAGCCGTCACCTGGCCCCACCGTTGGGTCCTGCACACGTAACCTGGTCAGTGAAAGCAACGGCGCTTTCCCATCACAAAGGTTGGTGGACCGTGGTCACGCGTCCTCACGAAGCACACCCTGACGAATTCAATCCGTGGCTCCACGTCACTTCCTTAATCGAACGGGCCGGTGAACTTCTCGGCCTCGACGAGGGAATGATCAGTCGCATCGTCACCCCCGAACGAATCCTCGAAGTTGCGGTTCCGGTGCGTATGGACTCGGGCGAGATCGATATGTTCACCGGATGGCGTATTCAGCACAACACGTCGAGAGGTCCCGGAAAAGGGGGCATCCGCTTTCACCCGAGCGTGAACGTCGACGAGATCGCCGCGCTCAGTGCGGACATGTCGATCAAGTGCGCGGTCGTCAACATTCCCTACGGCGGAGCCAAGGGCGGCGTGAAAGTCGATCCCTCGAAGCTTTCTCATGCCGAGCTCGAGCGACTCACTCGTCGATACGCCTTCGCCATCTCGCCCATGATCGGGCCCGACCGTGACATCCCCGCGCCCGACATCAACACCGACCCGCAGGTGATGAGTTGGATCATGGACACCGTGTCGATGTTGGCAGGACACAACATGCCCGGCGTCGTCACCGGCAAGCCCCTCGCCATTGGTGGCTCGCTCGGCCACGCGGGCGCGACGTCGCTCGGCGTAACGATCTGCACCATCGCACTCTTGAAGCAACTCAACCGAAGCCCCCAGGGCGAGCGCGTCGTCATCCAGGGCTACGGCAAGGTGGGAGCGCCGCTCATCAAACTCTTGAGTGAGCGCGGCATGAAAGTCGTCGGCCTCGCCGACATCCACGGCGCGATTCACGTGCCCGACGGCATCGACCACGAGAAGATGGCACTGCACTTCAACGACGCCAAGACCATCATTGGCTATCCCGGCAGTGAAGAGATCCACGCCGACGAGCTTTTCAAGTTGCCGAGCGACATCGCGATTCCCGCTGCTCTTGGCGGCGTGATTACTGAGAAGGTCGCCGAGACGATGGCCGCTTCACTGATGGTGGAGGCGGCCAACGGTCCTACCACCGGTGATGGCGCGGCCGTTCTTAACATTCGTAACATCCCCGTCGTGCCCGACGTCTTGGCGAACGCCGGGGGCGTTGTCGCGTCGTACTTCGAATGGGCGCAAGACCTTCAAGGCTTCATGTGGGAAGGCGAACTGTTCCGTCAGCGCCTCGAAAAGACCATGCATGACGCTTTCGACTCGGTGTGGGAACGTCACGATCAGCTCAACGTGCCGCTGCGCGACACCGCGCTCGTCGTGGGCGTCGAGCGTATTGCCGAAGCGACCGAACTACGCGGACTCTTCCCGTAAATACCAATTGAATGACGTCGATCCGAGCGTGACGCTCTGTAGTGAACGTCACGAGAACATTCGCTTGGCACACAACATGATCGTCACGGCGAGCTTGTCGCGCAGCGTCTGATTCATTTTGTCCTTGGGCGGGGATGCTTTGAGCCGTGGTGCAGGGTTGGACACGCCGTGTGCAAAGGTTGGACAATGGTGCACAGCGATTCTCAAAAAGAGGAACTCGAGGGCGTCGTTCGCGCGCTTCGTGAAGAGGTCGAACGGCTCAAGGCTGAAATTGCTCGTCTGCGTCACGACAGAGACGAGAAGCCGCCTCACTATCTTTGAGCACGTGTGGGGTCATTCAAACCTTCAGATCCAACCCGAAGAGATCCCGACCTCGACTATTGATTGACGGTGAGAGTCGCACGTCCACTGCGAGTTCCCTGCCATCGTGACAGAGCATCCAAAGGTCACCGTCTGCGCCAATCTCTCGTACGCCGACTTCGGAGAGATAGTCGTCTCGCCCACCTGAAAAGCTCGATCGTTCGCGAAACGGCACGAGAATCGAGACATCCTGGCCGATCAAGTTGCCAGGCTCGAAGCCCGTAAGCGTCGCAAGGAGGCCATTGACATCTCGAATGACGCCGTGTTCGTCGCGCAGAGCGATGCCGTCAGGCATCGTTTCGAGCAACTCGTGCAAGTCCAGAAGTTGATCGTCGAGATCGCTCGGGCAGCGCTCACTTTCATCCGTCACGGAATCCAAGACGTTTGGAGTTTAAATCCAATCGTTGTGCGGGCGTGACCTTTGATCACTCTCACAGTCCATTGAGACGTTCCGACGTTAGTAATCATAACGCCCTGACTACGGCGCTACATAGTGCGACGCCGCCACCTTAGGCATGCGAACGAATCAGTCGCCTCGTCGAGGAGGATCGAAGTCGTCATCAAGAGGAGTCCTCTCAGACTCACACCGCGTGGTCGCTCCAGACCTGTTCGAACGTACCAACGATCATCGCGCGCGCGATTCCGTGCGTGAACAGATTGAATCCCAAGTACGCGGGCGTCGCGTTGTCGGGCAGATCCAACTTCGGCACGTCAACGGCATGGACCACGATGTAGTAGTAGTGCACGCCGTGACCGGGCGGCGGCGCTGCGCCGACGTAGCGCTTCATGCCCGCGTCGTTGGCTAGTTGCACGGCACCGTCGGGCAGTCCGCTGCCCTCGATGTCCCCGGCGCCCGAAGGAAGCGACGTAGTCGTGACGGGAATGTCAGCGACGGCCCAGTGCCAGAAACCTGAAGCCGTTGGTGCCACCGGGTCGTAGATCGTGACAGCGAAGCCTCTTGTCTCTTCGGGAAAACCGCTCCACGATAACTGTGGTGAAGTGTCCGAGCCACCCGCGCCCATCATCCCGCTCACTTGGGCTTTGGCCAAAATCGCGCCATCCACCAAGTCCTCCGAGGTCAATTCAAAGGAGGGAAGGCTTGGTAACTCCTCGTAAGGATTTCTCGACATTATTCATCCAACCTTTCGACGTCTTATTCGCGTCCGTGGAATAGGGACTTCTCCCGACGGATTACGTGCCAAGAACCACTGTACTTAGGTCTCTCAAGTTGCGTCAAAGCGCCGAATGTTTGAAACTCGGCAACTCTTCGAACCGTTGCGGGAAGGGCAGCCGCGGATTTTCAAAGGAACCGGACCGTCGGTCACGTGGTTTTCACGGTGTTCACCGCGAACTCTCAATAGGATGAATTTGATGAGTGGACCTAGCGCACCGTCGCCACGCAACGGGCCCCGTCAAAGCCCTCCGCCGTTCTCGCGCGACCTAACTGCTGAGAAGGCGATGCGTTCGTGCACGCGGTCTCTTGGCGGCAGCGGACCGCGCCGCGGAAGCGATCTGCTCTCCATGATTCCACCCGACACCGAGATTGACTACTACGGCGTCGGTGGGATCGTGCAAGACCTTGAGATAAAAGTCGCAGAACTTCTCGGCAAGCCTGCGGCGCTCTTCTTGCCGAGTGGGACCATGGCCCAACAGATCGTTCTCCGGGTGCTGGGCGAACGGCGAGGATCAAAGACCGTGGCGTTTCACCCGGCGTGTCACCTGGACTCGCACGAAGAACGGGGGTACCAACAGCTCCACGGGCTCTTCGCTGTTCCGGTAGGTCCAAGAGAGGGACCGCTTTCGGTGGTGAATCTTGAACAGGTGCACGAACCCGTCGGGGTGTTACTCATCGAACTGCCCCAACGCAACCTCGGCGGTGCGCTGCCGACGTGGGACGAATTGAACGCACAAGTCAACTGGGCGCGCGAACGCGGCGCCGCCGTGCACCTCGACGGCGCGCGACTCTGGGAGTCCACGCCCTACTACAAGAGGTCTCCCGCCGAGATCGCCGCGCTCTTCGACTCGGTGTACGTCTCGTTCTACAAGGGGCTCGGTGGGATCACCGGCTGTTGTGTCGCGGGAGAGAAGGACCTCATCGACGAGGTCTCAACGTGGCGAACGCGACACGGCGGTCGGCTCTTCGGCCTGTGGCCCTACGCGGCGTCGGCGATGACGGGACTGGAACGTCATCTTCCGATGATGCCGAAGTACTACCGACACGCGGTAGCGATTGGTAAGGCATTGCAAGACCTCCCAGGTGTCGAAGTGCTCCCGTACCCGGTGCAGTCGCCGATGATGCACCTTCGTCTGAACGTCTCCGTCAAGGAGTTGCGCGAACGAGCTCTCGCCATCGCCCGCGAGGAGAAAATCTGGACCTTCGCTCGACCTTTCGTCTCCGAGGGCGCGTCGTTGCAACGAATCGAGTTCACGGTGGGCGATACGACGTTGGCGTTCAAGCCAGCAGAAGTGTGCGCGCTCGTCGAACGACTGGTGCGCGACCAGAAGAAGTCCACGAAGCCAACGGCGAAGCGCGCGACCCCAGCGAAGCGCGCGCGTCGCTGAGCACCTTGCGGTCATCATCTGGGGACGCGAAACGATGACCTCAAGCGAAGGCACGAGTCTCCTCGTTCGATCGGTCGTCGTCATGGGCGTGGCCGGCTCAGGCAAGACCACGGTGGCGCGAGCGCTCGCGGCGCGCCTCAACTACGCGTTCATCGACGCCGACTGGCTTCACTCACCGGAGAACATCGAAAAGATGTCATCCGGACACCCCTTGAGTGACGACGATCGGTATCCGTGGTTGCACTCGGTGGGACGACGCATCGAAAGCGAAGCCTCGAACCAACGCGGGACCGTCACCGCGTGCTCCGCCTTAAGACGCGCGTACCGCGACATACTTCGCCTCTATGCTCCCGACGCGTTCTTCGTCTACTTGGAAGGCTCGCCCGAGGTCATTCACGCGAGGATCGAGTCTCGACGTCAAGAGATCATCAGCGGGTCACTCTTGGCGTCGCAGTTCGCCGTTCTTGAGCCGCTTCGAGAGGACGAGCGCGGCATGCGCGTCGACATCGAACGTAGTCCCGAGGTGATCGTGAACGACATCGTCGCCGAACTGGCCTCGTGATGCCCTTCTCGCTCGCGCTCCCCTCGTCAGCGAGTCCATTGAACATCGTTTGGCGAAGGGCTAGCTCGTCGTCGTGGCTACGGGTGAACTCGACGTGGTGGTCACGGGTGAAACTGGGCAACTCACTTGGTTCCTGCTCGCCAGCACCTGCGCGGCGGCGCCTTCGAGTGTGGCCACCGGGAGCGACCCGTCGTTGACGGCCTTTTGAATCGCGTTCGAGGTCAGTTGGGCGAGTTGGAGGGACGCCGCAGGTGACCGCGGCGTACCGGCCAGCGTGAGGTCGGCGCCGGCTTGAAGTGCCTTAACACTCGCCGCGGGCACGCTCAAATGGAGAACACTCAGCGCGCCAGCGCCGAGTGAGTCAGTCATGATCAGGCCGCCAAAGCCCAGTTGTTGGCGTAGGACTTGCATGACTGCGGACGAGATGCTCGAAGGAAGTGTTGAGAGGCCGGGCACCGTGGCATTCGACACCATGACCGCCGTGGCGCCGCCGTTGACTGCGGCCGTGAAAGGGACCAGTCCCGTCCTCTGGAGCGTCGACCACGGGAGCGTCGCGGCGGGGCCGTAGTCGGTATTACCCGTGGAGCCACCGAGCCCGGGAAAGTGCTTGACGACGGCCAAGACACCGGCCTCACGAAGACCATTGAGAAAAGCGACGCCGTCACTTGCGACCTTGGCGGGGACGCCCCCAAAGGAGCGGTACCCGTCGGGGTTCGTCGCGCCGGGATACACCGCGCGTCCGTCCACGTCGAGCACGGGCGCCAGATCGGTGTTCACGCCCGCCGCCTGCATCGAGAGCCCGACTTTCTTCCCTTCGGCGGTGATCTGCGCGAGCGTCAAGTTCTTACCCATGGTCTGCGCCCAGGGTGCGGTCACGAGGAAGTTCGTCAGACGTTGCACGCCCCCGCCCTCGTCGTCCGTCATGACGAGCATCGCGTACTTCTCGGGCGTCTCGCGCTGCAACGTGGCCACGATGCCCGCGAAGTGCGCCGGAGCGGTCGAGCCCACGAGGAGTATCCCCCCGTAACCAGCGTGCGCCGCTGGAGCCAATGCGCCGATGTTCGCGGCGCTGATCGACACGGCGATCGTCTCGTTGGCGAGCCGCGACACGCTCCACGTTGAGACCACCTGCGTCGCGCAGGCCAGATTCGTCGTGAGCGACGACGTCGCCGTCGCCGCCGAACCGACGGCGACGAGTGACGCCACGACCAGCGCGCCACCTATCGCTCGCAGTTTTCTCATTTAACCAGGCTAGGACGGACTTTTGAAAAGAAGGCCCCGTTACGCTGTGATTTGTCTAGGAGGTCACGATGTCCGATTTGATGCCCGCCGCGTTCATTGGCCACGGCAATCCCATGAACGCGCTCGATCACAATCGTTACACCGAAGCATGGACGACCTTTGGCGCGTCGATACCCAAACCGAAGGCGGTCCTCGTCATCTCCGCGCACTGGTACGTCAACATCACCGCGATCACGGCGATGAAGACGCCACGCACGATCCACGATTTCTACGGCTTTCCTAAGCCGCTCTTCGACGTGGAGTACCCCGCGCCCGGCGACCCCGAACTCGCCCACCGCGTCATCGACGTCGTGGAACCGTCGTACGTGGGACTTGACGCCGACTCCTGGGGCATCGACCACGGCACCTGGTCGGTGCTGGTGCACATGTTCCCCGAGGCCGACGTGCCGGTACTGCAGCTCTCCATCAACGCCGAGTTGCCGTTCGACTATCACTTCAACTTGGGCGCAAAGCTGCACGAACTGAGAAGCGAGGGCGTCTTGATACTCGGCAGCGGCAACGTCGTGCACAACCTTCGTCTCATCGACTGGCACTCCGCCGGTGAGGGCAAGGACTGGGCCCATCGTTTCGACGACGCCACGCGCGAAATCATGACCACGGACCCGGCCAACCTCGGCACCGCCAGCGCGCACGCCGACTACGCCCTCGCCGTTCCGACGCCCGACCACTTCCTGCCACTCGCCTACGTCGCGGGACTGTCGGCCGCGGCGAACACGCCCACCAGGACGCTCATCGACGGCTACGAGATGGGTTCGCTGTCGATGACCGCCTACGAGTTGACTGGAAGCTGAGCGCTACTTCCCGGCAGCGCGCTTAGCGCGCCATAGCGACGCACCGAGTGTTCCGACACCCAGCACTGGCAACACGACGATCGCTGCGGCGTTGAAGTGTCCACTCTCGCTCAACAGAGCGACGACGCCGATGATGATCAAGACGGCGACGAATATTTCGGGCGTGTCGCCCACCAGGAAGTCCCACCAAAACATTCCGAAGCCCTTCAGCACTCGAACGGGAAATGACTGTTGTTTGTTCATACCGAGACCTCACTTGTCTGCTTTGGTGTACTCGAACGAAGCCACGCGACGTAGAGCCAGGTGATGGCAAGGTAGATCGCGACGAGCCCGACCAGCATCGTGTCGCCGCCGGGCCAGCGAACTTTCAGTCCCTCGCCCGTCCAGAACGTGCCGTAACTAACGAGGAATACTCCAACGGCCATCTTCATCGCGTTCTCGGGAACACTCGACAGTTGTTTCGCCACGACCACGCCAACGATGCCAACGAGCACCACCGCGACTGCGGCGACGATGACCGCGAGTCCGAGTCGGTGCGCCGACGTTCCCAACGTCAATACGGTGATCACGACCTCGAGGCCCTCTAAGAAGACGCCCTTGAAGGCCATCACGAACGACACACGGTCGCGATCCGCGTTGGTTGGCTGGGCCGAGAGTTCAGCGACGGTCTCGCGGTAGATCTCGTCCTCGTCATGCTTGGCCTTCAGTCCACTCGAACGAAGAACCGCCTTACGAAGCCACTGCAGACCGAAGATCAACAAGACGCCACCCACGATGAGCCGGAGAACATCCAGGGGCACGTGCACGAGGGCCGGGCCGAAGGCCGCGACCAGCGCGCCGAGGGCGAGCAGCGCCACGATCGTCCCTTCGAAGGCCGAGCGCCAACCCCGGGTGTGACCCACCGCGAAGACGATGGTCAACGCTTCGATCATCTCCACCGCGCTGGCGAGGAAGACTGCTCCTACCAGCACTACAACTCCCGACGAAACCGTGACACTGAACACTATTCCGACACCTCTCTCGTTGGATCCATTACAAAACACGCAGAAGGATCGAAACAAATTTTAACGTTTCGTCCCCGCTCGAACCTCGTTGTCGCGAAAATCTTGGTCAAAGAGAAGCCTTCGCCCACGTCAATCACATGATCGTAACCACGACCGTTGAACGCCACGTCGCGAATCACCCCGCGAACTCCCTCGCCGTGCGCGGGCTCGGCCAACGTCACGCCCGAGGATCGAACGAAGAGACTCACGTCGGCGTCGGGCTTAAGACTCTCGATGCTGGACGCCACGATCGTGTGACCTGAACCGAAGGGCAGCGCCACGGCGACTCGATCGTCCCCCATCAAGCTCGTGACGTGCACCGGGAACTCGCCAGCCACGCCGGTGAAGCGAGCAACAAAGGCGCTGTCGGGGTGACGGTAGATGTTCTCGGGCGTGTCGAACTGCACGAGTCGACCTTGGTTCAAGACACCGATCTGGTCCGCCAGGGCGAAGGCCTCGGACTGATCGTGCGTGATGTAGATCGCCGTCATCCCGGCCTCGCGAGTCAGGGTGGCGATCTCGATGCGTAGTTGCTCTCGGCGGTCGGCGTCGAGATTGGAGAGGGGCTCGTCGAAGAGGATGAGTCCCACTTCGGCGGCTAAGGCGCGAGCGAGGGCTACGCGTTGTTGTTCGCCGCCGGAGAGTTCGTTCGGATATCGATCCGCCAGGTGGTTGATACCGACGCGCCCGAGAAGGTCGTCGCACCGGCCGGCGCGTTCGCTTTTCTCGAGTGACGACGTCGCCAAGGGATACGCGACGTTCTTGCGCACCGTGAGGTGGGGCCAGAGGGCGTAGTCCTGAAAGACCATCGCTAATCGTCGGCGTTCGGGCGGCACGAAGGTCTTGCCACCGACGACCACGTTGCCGCCGATGGAGATGGTTCCGCTCGACGGTCGTTCGATGCCAGCCACGCAGCGCAGCAGCGTCGTCTTACCCGAACCCGACGGCCCGAGCAGCACGAGGAAGGTGCCCGGTTCGACGTCAATGCTGACGCCGTCGAGAGCTCGTTTCTCGCCGAAGTCCTTGCCGAGGGTGTTCACTGACACGCCCACCGCGCGTCGCGATGTCTCACTCATGACTGAACTCCGCTCCAACCGACGCGTCGCCATCCTTTGGGCGTGACCAAACGGTAGATCGACAGCGCGATGGCGATGACGCCGAGCATCTCGGCGAGGGTCAAGACGGTCATGGCGGTTCCGGTGTTGGGGGCAAAGTTCGCGAGGTAGGACTGAATCGACACTGACGCTGGTTCCTGACTCGGTGGATAGAGGATCTGCGAGATCGCCAATTCCGCGATGGTCTTGGTGAAAGTGAGCAGCCACCCCCAGAGCAACACGCGCGACATGAGGGGCAGATTCGTGGTGCGCCACGCGCGCATTCGCCCCGCCCCGTGTACGCGCGCGGCTTCGCCCAGCGAGGGTTGGATCTGACTGACCGGACCAGCCATGAAGCGTGTCTGTCCCGGTACGGCGTTGGCCACGAGCGCCAACATCAGCAGGGGCAGCGTCTTATAGATACTGACCACGTTGTGCGAGATGAAGCCGAGGTTGTAGAAGAAGATATAGCCCACGCCGAGCACGACGCCGGGCACCGCAACCGATCCCAAGAGGAAGACGTCGGTGACGCGTTGACTCCAACTTCCGGGATTGGCAATGAGTCGACGGGCCAAGATGACCGCCAACACGCCGGTGCCGGTGGCGACAACGAGACCCAACTGATTCGAGAGCAGGAGCGGAGCGCCCAGACTGTTACCCGAGATTGATGGGTGGAAAATCTGCGCGTAGTACGTCAGGGTGAAGTGGACACCGTTCGGCGAGTCGATGCCGAGATTCTTCACCACTGAGCCAATGACGGCGCCAAGTATGGGAACGCCGAGCGCCACGAAGAAGACAGCCGCCACGCCCACGGTTGCCAATACGCGAGGGCCCCGAGCCAGTTCTCGTCGACGTGGCGCGCGCGTACGACCGGAGAGCACCGCGTAGGAACGCTTTCTCATGACGCGCGACTGCAAGACGATGGGGGGAATCACGGAGATGATCAGCACGGCCGCGATGACGGCCGCAACCGAGAAGTTCGCCGGAAAGTTGCTGATCGCGTTGAAGAGCACGTAGGTCGCCATCGGGAAGTTCGAGTGGTACCCGAGCGTGAAGGCCACGCCAAAGTCGCTCATCGTCTCGGCGAAACAGATCGCAAGGGCACTCAGCAACGCTGGCGCGATGATCGGCAAAACGGTCTGCAGGCTGCGAATCGGTCCGGCACCGTGGATCCTCGCCGCGTCCTCGAACTCGGGACCGAGTCCCTGAAGACCTGCGCTGACGATGAAGTAGGCGAAGGGCAGCGCCGCGCTGGTAAGGACCACCACGATGCCAAGAGGACCAAAGAACTCACCATAGATCCAGTGCGTGTTCACGCCGAGGGCCCGCGCCGCGCCGAAGGGCTGGAGGAGGTCGCCCCAACCGAGGGTCATCATCCACGTGGGCATCATCAACAACAGCCACATCATCACGGCCCAGAATCGACGCCCTCGCACGTTGGTTCGATGGATCAACCACGCCAGCGCCGTCGCGATACACACCGCGAGAATCGCGACAGACGTCGAGACCCACAGGGAGTTGAAGATGCCCCGGCCGAAGTAACTAGAAAAGGCTTGACGCACGTAGGTCAGCGTGAACCACTGCGAACCCTGTTGAAAGACGCGCGGGCTTACGCCCAAAATAAGAAAACTTCCGCCCGGCGCGATGATGAGCAGGGTGAGAACGACCCAAAGGATCACTCCACCGAGTGATCCTCGTTTCTTCGACGTCGGCGACGTCGATGGCGTCGCGGGCGCGACTGTCTCTAGCGCGGCGATCGCCATCACTTACCTTTCAATAGCGCTCGGCACCACGGTTGGGGAGACAACCGTGGTGCCGAGGGGGAGTTAGAAAATCGGGATGGCTTAGAGACCGTTGACAATGTTGCTGTCGAACCAGGTGTTGACCTGCGTCTCCAGTTTTCCCCACGTGTAGGGGTTGGTCGAGATCGCGTGCGTGCTCGACAACGGCGGGATGATGGAGTTCGCGGGGTTCTCACCCTTGATCACAGGCCAGAACAGCGAGTCACCCTGAGGGTCGGCGGTCTGCATCACGGACTGGCCGGCGGGCGAAAGGACCCAGTCGACGAACTTCTGGGCATCCTCGCGCACGACCTTGGGCTGCTTGCCGTTGATACCGATCACACTGGGTAGGGCAATGGAGGGGTTCAGGTACTTCACCTTCATGCTCGCGAAGTTGGTGAGGGCCGCGCCGTAACAAGCGGAGCTCTGCACGGTCGCCATCGAGATGGTGTGCGCTTCCATAGCCGCGATGGTGGGCCCGTTCGTGGAGTTGACCACGAGGCCGTTCGCCTTCAGCGCGGTGAAGAAGGACTCACCCGCCGCGACGGACTTCGCCGTCGAACCGCTCTTGTAGTTGCCCATGTAGGCCATGAGGCCCGCGATCATGGGGTACGTGGGACCCGACTGTGAGGGGTCGTTCATCCCAACGAGACCCTTGTACTGCGCGCTGGTCAGTTGCGACCAGGAACTGGGCAGTTGCGCCGCGGTGATTTGGGACGAGTCGTAGCAGAGGGCGCCCGTAACCGTAAGGCCCGTCGGCGTGAAACTCTTGTGTTTAGGAACGTTCTGTAGACCAAGTGAGTTGAACTTCACCTTGGGCACACTGTTTCGTAACAGTTTCCCTTGACCGTCAAGCTGCGAGAAGGCCGACGCCCCGTCGACCCAGAGCACGCCCCACTTGGGGTTGTTACCCTCGGCCTGGATCTGCTGCATGAGCGGACCGGTCGAGTTGTCGTTCAACGTCACGGTGAAGCCGGGTTTCGTGGCGTTGAAGGCATTAACCGAGGCGTGGTCGTAGCCCTGGGACGAATAGAGGACGAATCCCGGATTCGAAGCGGCGCCGGCGGAGCCGGCCGAAACGACGTAGGACATCGAGGCGAGAGAAGCCGCGAGGACCACCAGCGTTACTCGTTTCCGGAGGACATTGTTGGTTTTGGTGTGAAGGTTCATGGGTGCATTTCTAAGACGCGGTCATTACGCGAACGTGACGTGCACGCCTCAGAACGTCAAACTCTTCGTAGCGATTCTGTGCGAGGGTGATTCGCCTCAGCGCGCTCGTCGGCGCAGTTCGTCGTCCACCATCGCCGGGTCCAGTGCCCGACTTCGTAGCAGCAACAACGAGTGAAACCACAGGTCGGCGGCCTCGCTCACCACCCGCTCATCGTCTTCGCTGAGCGCCGCCACCGCGAGTTCGACTGCTTCTTCACCAACCTTGCGAGCGTTCTGGGCGACACCGGCGTTGAGTTGGGACGCCACGTACGAACCCTCCTCGTTCTCGCTCTGGCGCCGCAAGATCGTGCGCCACAGCCACGGCGTGAAGCACGACGTCGAACCGTCGTGACAGGTCGGCCCGTCGGCGTGCACGCTTACGAGCACCGCGTCCTCGTCACAGTCGAGGACGACGTCGGTAACGTGCAGAACGTTGCCCGAGGTCTCCCCCTTCTTCCAGAGCTTCTGACGAGAACGGGAGAAGAAGTGCACGAGCCCACTCGAACGCGTCAGCGCCAAGGCTTCCTCGTCCATCCAGCCCAGCATGAGGACACGGTTGCTCACTTCGTCTTGGATGATGGCGGCACGAAGTTCTTCAGCCATGGGGCTCCTCTAGTGGTCGTAGTTCAATACCCAAGGCCTCGATCTCGCGGCGTAGTCCCGCGAGGCCCGTCGGGTTCTCGTGCACGATGGACGCCACCAGCGCGGCGTCGGTGACGCGAAGGGCGTCGGCGACGTGGCGCGCCGAGCCGGCACCGCCTGAGGCGATGACGGGAATCGTGACGGCGTTTCGCACCGCGACCGTCAATTCGAGGTCGTAGCCACTTCGCTGGCCGTCTTGGCGAATCGACGTCAACAGGATCTCTCCGGCGCCTCGCTCGCATGCTTCGATAGCCCAAGGGACCGTCGCCGTTGTGGTGGCGACGCGCCCGCCGTGGCTGTGCACGACGCCGGCGCCGGCGTCAATGGCAACAACGACGGCCTGAGAACCGAAACGCGCGGCGATCTTCGTGATCAGAGAGGGATCGGCCAGCGCGGCAGAGTTCAACGACACGCGGTCGGCACCCGATTCGATGAGTCGCGACGCGTCGTCGACCGATCGCACGCCACCACCCACCGTGAAGGGAATCTCCAACACGTCGGCGACGCGCTCGACGACCGAGGTCATCGTGGCACTGTCCTCGGGCGTGGCCGTGATGTCGAGCAGGACCAGTTCGTCGGCGCCACCGTTGCTGTAGAGCTCGGCGAGTTCCACCGGATCACCGACGTCGCGAAGTCCGACGAAACTCACGCCCTTCACGACACGACCGTGCGCGACGTCGAGACACGGGATTAGACGAGCGAGAGGCATTGATCGAGAAACTCGAGTCCAGCGGGCCCACTCTTCTCGGGGTGGAACTGCACTCCCAGGAAGGAGTCGCGACGAACGGCTACGGTGACGCTCTCGACGCTCGCGACCGTGTCCGTTGAGCGCACGGCGTAGGAGTGTGCGAAGTAGTAGGCCTGACCCCACGGCTCGACGACCGACCAACCGAGTCGCGGCACGCGTCCTTCTTTTAGTCGAATGACGTCACCAGAAAGCAGCCCGAGTCCCTTTACGCCGCCATCTTCTTCGCTACTTTCCATCGCGAGTTGCATACCGAGACAGATGCCGAGCGTCGATCGGCCATCGCTAAAGCGCTGACGCAGCGCGTTCGAGGCACCCGTGTCGTCCAAGTGCTGCATGGCGCTGCGCGCCGATCCCACGCCCGGCAGGATCACGAAGTCCGCGTCACGAATCGCCGAGGCGTCACTCGAGACCACGCTGGCGTGGCCGAGCCGCGTCAGAGCGGCGCGAACCGAGCGCGTGTTGCCGGCGCCGTAGTCCACGACGACGACGTCACTCACAACGAACCCTTTGTCGAGCGCACCAAAGATCCGTCCTTGACGAGGGCCTGAGCCATAGCGCGTCCGACCGCTTTGAAGCACGCTTCGGCGACGTGGTGGGCGTTCTCGCCCGTCGCTGTGACGTGCAAGGTGATTCGTGCGGTCTGGACCAGTGACTCGAAGGCGTGCGCGACCATGCCCTCATCGGGCGTGACCGAGATGTTGGCCGTGGCGCGTCCCGAGAGGTCCACAACGGCGTGAGCCAGCGCTTCGTCCATGGGCACGCGCGCTTCGCCGTAGCGCGTCAGGCCCTTGCGGTCACCGAGCGCTCGGTCGAGCGCTTCGCCAAACGTGCGCATCATGTCCTCGACCGTGTGATGGTCACCAGTCTCGAGATCGCCGACACCCTCGAGGCGCAGATCCATCCCCGCGTGAAAGGCCAACTGCTGCAGCATGTGATCGTAAAAGCCCGCGCCGGTACTGACGAAGACCCGACCCTGCCCGGGTACACGTAGTCGCACGCGCAGCAGCGTCTCCGCCGTGTTTCGTTCGAAGCGCAGCGTCGCTGGCGGCATGGGCGCATCGAACAGCACGGCGCGTAAGGCGTCCAACAAGAAGTTGTTGTCGAGTTCGTCGCGGACGCTGACGCGCATACCTCCGGGGTACGCCCTCGTCACCGCACCGTAGGGCAGCAGTTGCTCCACGAGCTTCTCGGGTTCGTCCATGGGAATGAAGAGGAAGTTCGTGTAGGAGCGAAAGGGTTTTAGACCCAGTGTTTCGAGTTCAACGGAGAGCCGATCACGCTCAAGGAGAGCCGACGAGATGTCGACGGGCGTCGACAACGCCGCGAGCGCCAATGCCGCCGACAGCGACGACACCGAGAGCGGTGCCTGGCGCGACGTGATGACGCCCGTGAGTTCGGCGTTCGCGAGGGCGTATCCCACTCGCGCTCCGGCCAACCCGTAGGCCTTGGAGAACGTGCGCAGCACGATCGCACCGCTGTCGAGTCGATCGAGTGCGTCGACCCCGGCGTACTGCGCGTACGCCTCATCGATGACGAGTTGTCCCGGAACGTCCGGGACGTCGGGTAGTTCACCTGTTGGATTGTTCGGTCGACAAACGAAAACGAGATCGGCCTTTTGGGGATCGTCGATGATCGTCGCACCCGCCATGATCGCGGCGTAACGGTACATCGAGTACGAGTACGAAGGAACGGTCGCGACCGTGCCGCCCTCGGCGAAGATCCGCGCAAGCAGCACGATGAACTCGTCGCTACCCGCCCCGAGCGCAACTTGATCGACGTCGAGGTCGTGGTGACGCGCGATCGCTTCACGTAGTTCCTTGTACTGGCTGCGGTCGTACTCGTTGACGTCCGCGAGCGCTCGCGCCAACGCCGCAGGTCGCGCGCTCGCCGGTGGGGTCGCCGCGACGTTACCGTCAAAGCGAACGATGGAGCGTGGGTCGAGACCAACGCGTTCGGCGATGGCCGCCGTCGAGGGAGGCCATTGATAGACCTCGAGGGCTTCAGGTTTCATCGGCGCGCCGTGGCCTTGTGCGCGCTCATGCCTTCGAGCTCGGCAAGCGCCTCGATCGTTGGGGCCAAACGCTCCAGGCCCTCTTTGGTGAGTCGTTGCACGGTCACGGTTTTCATGAACGCTTCGAGACCGAGCCCGCCGGTCGACTTCGCCCAGCCGCCGGTCGGCAGGACGTGGTTGCCGCCCGTGGCGTAGTCCCCCGCGGGCACGGGCGAGTACGGTCCGACGAAGACGGCGCCGGCGTTACGAATACGCCCGGCCAAGGACTCCGCGCGCTCGCCGAGCAGGGCTACGTGTTCGGCGGCGTACGCCTCCACTTGTTCCAATGCCGCCTCGAGGTCGTCGCCGACGCGAACGACGTGGCCCTTGGAGTCGGGTCCGTGTTCCATCTGCGCGGCGATCTCCTGGGCGATCAACGCTTCGTCGATACCGTCATCGGCGACGACGACGATCTCGCTCGGTCCGGCCGGAAGGTCGATGGCGACGTGGCGACTCACAATTAACTTGGCCGTGTTGACGGCGCCACTCCCGGGACCGAAGATCTTGTCCACGGCTGCGATCGACGCCGTGCCGTACGCCATGGCGGCAATTGCCTGCGCGCCACCGATCGCCCACACTTCGTCGATCCCTAAGAGGGCCGCGGTCGCGGCCACAGCAGCGGAACCGTTCGGCGGCGTGCAGACGACAATGCGCTCCACGCCCGCCACCTGCGCGGGAACGGCACTCATGATGAGCGACGACACGAGGCCCTTGGGAACGTAGATGCCGACCGAACGAATTGGCGTCCAACGTCGCTCGAGCGTGACACCCGGCGACACTTCCATCATGAGGTCCGCCGGACGTTGCGCCGCGTGCCACGTGCGTACCGCCTCCGCGGCCGCGAGCACGGCGGCAGTGGGAATGTCGCCGTACGCGAACGCCCGCTCGGGCGTCGTGAACGACGTCCCGTCAAAGCGCTTGGACCACTCGGCAACGGCGGCGTCGCCGCGTTCGCGCACGTCGTTGACAATCTCTTCGATCGACACCGGTTTATCGGTCTTGACTGAAGTACTCACGGAACCATCCGTTCAATAGGCAGGGTGAGAATCGAACTCGCGCCCGCGGCCTCGAGACGAGGCAACAACGACCAGATGTCGGCCGCCGGCACGAGCGCGTGTACGGCCACGACGCCCGGGGTCGCTAAGTCCATCACTGACGGTGAACCGGTCGTGGGCAGTACCGCCGTCACTTCAGTGAGACGGTCCTTCGACACGTTGCAGAGCAGGTACCGATTTGCCCGGGCGTTGATCACCGAACCCAGGACGGTCGTGAGCGTTCGACGGGCCTCGAAGTCCTTGGAGTTCGCGCGACCGACCAGTACCGCTTCGGATTCGAAGAGGACGCCAATTGAGCGCAAGCCGTTCGTGCGCAGTGTGCTGCCCGTGGAGACGAGGTCAATGATCGCGTCGGCGAGTCCGAGGCGCGGTGAGATCTCCACCGACCCCGCGACCGGGATGATCTCGGCACTGACGCCGCGTTCGGCGAGCGCCTTCGCGGCGATGTGCGGGTGCGAGGTCGCAATCCGACGACCTTCGAGGTCTTCGACGCGCGTCGCCTTATCCTCGCTCGACACCGCCGCCTGCACGGAACACGTGCCGTAGCCGAGACGAAGAAGCACCTCGACACTGCACTCACGTTCGTACACCAGGTCGAGTCCGGTGATGCCACAGTCCACGACACCGTCTTGAACGTACTCGGGAACATCATCGGCGCGTACGAACAAGAGGTCGATATCGGCGTTGCGGCAGTGGGCTTGGAGCACGCGCTCGCCCGGCTCTTGGGGTGAGACGCCACTGGCCTCCAAGAGCGCCCACGAGGGTTCACGCAGTCGCCCCTTCGAGGGCAACGCCATGGTGAGGCGCCGGGTCATCGCTTGCTCTGTTTCAACACAGCGCCGTAGCCGCCTTCGCCGTGGTGCAGCCACTGCGCGACGCGCGTGACCGTCGCCGTCGAGGCGCCCGTTCGCCGTGATATCTCCTGGTAGGAGACGCCTTCGTCGACGAGCCTCGCCACTTGGAGACGCTGGCCCATCGCGTCGAGTTCGGTCGTGGTGCAGAGGTCGCGCAAGAATGCGGCGACCACGTCCACGTCACGAAGGCGCGCGAGGGATTGGACGAGTTCGTCGAAACGTGTCGCCGTTTCGGGACTCGCGTCGGCCGGTACTACTTTTCCACTGGTCATGCTTACATGCTAGTATGCTAATTCGCTACTATGCAAATCATCCCCGCCCTCGACGTCCTCGGTGACGACGCCGTCCGCCTCGAACAGGGCGATTACAACCGTGTCCTCTTTCGCCAGCCCCTCGAGGAGTTCATGGATCGCCTGGTGGCGACGGGACCAGCGATGATCCACGTGGTGGACCTTCAAGGGGCCCGTGACGGCGCGCTTCGCCCCGAAGTCATCGAACGCTGTCGTCGAGCCGCGAAGGGCACCCCCTTACAAGTGTCCGGCGGTCTGCGCTCCATCGATACTGCGCGAGAAGTACTGAGCGCCGGGGCTGCACGGGTCATCGTGGGCACGGCCCTCTGGAGTGACGAGGCGGCGCTCGACTCGTTCGTCGACGCGCTTGGGGACCAACTGGTCGCCGCGATCGACGTCAAGGACGGCCGCCTCGCGGTGCGTGGATGGATGGCGTCATCAGTCGACGTCAACCACGCGCTCCAACGCTGTCAGCGCGCCGGTGTGTCCCGTCTGCACGTCACGGCCATCGAGCGAGACGGCACCATGCGCGGACCCGACCTCTCACTGTACGAGCAGACGTGCGCGAGTGGCATCCCTGTCGTCGCGGCCGGCGGCGTAAGAAATGACGACGACGTTGCCGCACTCGCTGGTGTTGGCTGCGAAGCCGCCGTCATGGGCGTGGGTTACTTAACGCGCCTCGGACTTTCGCTCGAGCGCTGACCCGCCACGACCGATCAGTCAGGTCTTTTTCCGAGCGAGCACGATGCTCATGAAGGCGAAGCCGATGCCGACCATGAAGATGAATGTGCCGAAGACGAACACCTGGGGCGGTATGCCCACGCGCGTCGCACCGTAGACCCACACCGGAAAGGGGTCGCTCGAGCCGCTGACGAAGTTGGACGTGACGAAGTCGTCGATCGACAGGGCGAAGGCCATCAGCGCACCGGCGAGGACGCCGGGCATGATGATCGGCAGCGTCACGAGACGAAATGTCGTTAAAGGTTTGGCACCGAGGTCGTAGGCAGCTTCTTCGAGTGATCGATCGAAACCCGCCAGTCGAGCACGGACGGTCACCGTGACGTAGGCGATCGAGAACATGACGTGCGCGAGGACCAACGTGATGAAGCCTCGTCCGATGTTCAACGTCACGAAGAGTCCGAGAAGCGAGGCGCCCATGACGATCTCGGGCGCGGCGATGTTCAAGAAGAGGATCTGCTCCACGGCGATCTTGCCCCGAAACTTCTTGGAGCGGTAACGAACGAGTGCGATCGCGAGGAGGGTCCCCAGCACGGTCGCGATGACCGTCGAGACGAGCGCCAAGCGAATCGAGAGCCAGAACGCCGCCGTCAGCCCCGGCACGTTGCTCCACTGTTGGTACCACAGCGTCGTGAAACCATTCCAGGAAAAGCTCACCAGTTGCAGCCCACCAATGACGCGGTTGAAGCTATAGGCGATCATGACGGCGATGGGAAAGACCAGGTACGCAATTACCAGCCACGAGTACGTGGGAAGAGCGAAGCGACCGACCTTACGACGACGCCCAAGGGGCTTCTCGCGTGGCGCCTTCACGGCGACGTCAGGCGCTGTTTCAATACTCACAAGTACTCGTTTATCGTGCTCGTGCCGAGCAGTCGGGCGTAGAGCCAGATGCCGAGAAGCGCCACGGCCAGGAGAACGACCGAGAGTGAAGCGCCGCCTGCGTAGTCGAAGTTGACGAGAAACGAGTTCTGGATGACGGTGCCGACCATGGTGTTCCCCGTGCCGCCGAGGATCTCTTGATTGACGTAGTCACCGAAGGCCGGAATGAACGTGAGAAGGAACGCGGCGAAGATGCCCGGCAACGAGAGCGGCAAGATGACGCGCAGAAAAGCCTCTCGGCGGTTGGCGTAGAGGTCGTAGGCCGCGTCAAGGACTCGGCGATCAATGCGCTCGATCGCGACGTAGAGCGGCAGCGCCGTGAACGGCAGGTAGTTGTAGGCAAGTCCCGCGATCACCGCATAACTCGTGCCGAGGACGTGGAACCCCGACGGCACGAGGTGTTGGTTCCTTAGGAGCGTCAAAATGAAGCCGTTGTTCGAGAGGATGAACTCCCAAACAATCGTGCGGATGATGAACGAGACGAAGAACGGCACCAGCAACATGATGAGGAAGAAGTTCTTGCGTCGTCCGCCGTAGAAGGCGATCCAGTACGCGATGGGAAACGAGATAATGAGATCGATGACGGTCGCGATGGCGGCGAAGATCAAACTGGTGATGAACTGCTGGTGGTAGAGATTCACCTGGTGTGGCAACTCTCCCCAACTCCACGTCATGACGCACGCACCCGTCGCTGGGCTGCACGTCTCGAGCGATTGAATCAACAAGATGCACAGCGGCACGATGAATAGCAACAGCAACCACACGCCCGCCGGGAGGCTCAACAAATACGGCGCGAGTTTCTTTCCCCAACCAGAGGAGTGGCGCTTCTTCCCTACGCCCCTTGGATGATCGGTAAGAACAGATTCGTCCACGCCGTGATCTCCTCTTGGTTCTTGAAGGGGTAGTAAGGATGGGACGCCTTGATTCGTGCCGGCGACGGGAAGACGACGAGTGAATCGGCGGTCACCGTCGGGGACAGGCCGATCTCTGGCTTCAGTGCCTTGAGGGCCGCGGCGTTCCAGCCCGTTGGGTGGAGTAGCTGCTGCTTCGTTTCGGGTACCGGGCAGATGTAGTCGTTGTAGTACTCGACCACCGACTGGGTCAAGGGACTGTAGAAGTAGTCCATCGTGGTCAACGCGTCGAGCGGGTTCGCTGCGTGCAAGGGAATTACCATGTTGTCCGTCCAGATCAACATTCCCTCCTTAGGGACCAACAGCGTCAGGTCCTTGTACTTACTGTTCAAATTCGCTTGGAAGATGTCGCCCGAGTAGCACTGCGAGACGACGATGTCGCCGTTCTTCAAGTGCTGGATGTAACTCTGGTCGTAATAAGCCGCCACGATCCCGTCACTCTTTTGTTTTTGGAGCTTCTTCGCCGCCTTCGCCCAATCGGACTCAGTCGACGTCGCGGGTTCGATCCCCAGGGCGAGGAGTCCCACGCTGCCGAGCTCGAACGGGTCACTGAACATGCCAACTTTCCCTGCGTACTTCTTGTCGAAGAGGATTTGAACGCTGTCGCCGGGATTCTTCACGAGCTTCGAGTTGTACCCCACCGAGGTCCATCCGGACTGCCAGGCCATCGTGTACTTGTTCTTCGGGTCGAAGGGCGGATTCGTCACGAGCGGACCGGCGTACTTGTTGAAGTTCGGCGTCTTCGCGCGGTCGAGTGGAATGAGCCAGCCGAGTTGGATCAGGTAACCGAGTTCGGGGTTGTTATTCGTCATGACCATGATGTCGTAGCCCGTCGCCTGGCCGGCCGCGAGCGAGGGACGGATCTTCGCGTAGAACGAGGCGTTGTCCTGGATGACCTCTTGGTAGTTGACCTTTATCTTCGTAGTGGCGGTGAAGTGCTCGAGCGAGGGATGTTTGCCCTTCAAGACGTCTATATAATACGGCCAGTTCGCGAAGTTGACGTTGTGGTGGAGCTTCTGCTTCGCCCACCACGACTTCGTGCCGACGCCGGCGTTCGGCAGGGAGTTCGCGATGGAGGCGCTCGCGCCCGAGGCGAGGAACAGCGAGGACGCGAGTCCGGCGCCCGCAGTGAGCGCCTGGCGCCGTGATAGGCGCCGTTGAGTCAGTCCTCGAAGGAACGACGGATCAATGATGCCGTCGTTCGAGCCCTCGTCGTTCGTTGCCATTACTTACTCCCCTTTACTTGGTTCTTCGTCTCTTCCGCGAGCGCCCACCATGGGCCGAACGGCGAAGGTGTGCTCGACGGGCCAGGTCAGCGTGACGTTCTCACCACTTCGCGGCGCAGACTCTTGACCAATGTTCTGAGCGTAGACCGTGACTTCAACGTCCGACGAGGTGTCCACCAGATACTGGTTACCCACGCCGGTGAACGTCGAGACCCGCACCTGACCACGAAGCGCGTTATGCCCTGGTGGGGTGCTGGCGTTCGTCGCTCCGATGCTGATCTTCTCCGGGCGCACGCCGACCTTCACGTTCGTGGCGCCACCCATTTCCGGCACTCGATCGGAGGGAACTGACAGCGTCGACGCGTCGCTCAAGGTGACCGTGGCGACGGGACCCGCCGTAC
>PLNQ01000074.1:29582-40935 GCA_003141815.1 Acidimicrobiaceae bacterium
TGAGTTCGATCTGCATCTGGCGCCGCAACTTAGCGTCGAGTGCCGACATTGGCTCGTCCAACAACAACAGCTTGGGCTCGTTCACGAGTGCGCGCGCCAGCGCGACGCGCTGCTGTTGTCCACCGGAGAGCTGCGAGGCACGACGCTTCTCGTAGTTCGGCAGGTCGACGATCTCGAGCAGTGACCCGACGCGTCGAGCAATCTCCGATTTGTTCAGTCGTTGACGGCGAAGGCCGAAGGCGACGTTCTCAAAGACGTTGAGGTGCGGAAAGAGGGCGTAGGACTGAAAGACGGTGTTGACGTCGCGGTGATACGGGGCCTGGTACGTGACGTCACGTCCGCCGAGCAGTATTCGCCCGCTCGTCGGCTCTTCGAAGCCGCCCAACATTCGAAGCGAGGTCGTCTTGCCGCACCCCGAGGGCCCGAGGAGACTAAAGAACTCCCCTTCGTAGATCTCAAGATTGAGGTCGTCCACGGCAGGCGCGTCGTCAAAGATCTTCGTCACGTGCTCGAGGCACGCCACCACCTCTCGACCTTTGGTGACCGACTCTGGCACATGAGCACGAGGACTGCCGGTCATGTCGAGTGATCCGCCCATTAATTGAAACTATAGACGGGTACTCCACCTCGTAATTAGCCACCGAAGAACTCGAGATTCCTCCTCACGAGGGCAAAAGAGAAGTGTCTAGCCAGTCAGTCGAAAACGGCGCCACGCGATGTAGGACCACACGATCTCCGCTAGACCAAAGGGCCACGCCCCCGCGAGAAAACCGTACGCGCTGGAGAGGAGGCAGCCAGCCGCGAAGGCCACGATGTAGAAACGCCCGCGGCGCTCGAGGGCGTACATCGTCATCATGAACGTCACGGCGCAAAGGCCGTAGATCGTGACTGCCATGCGTGGACTCCTCCTATTTCGAGGTCAAGGGACGCCGTCGAAGGGCGAACATCACGACCTTAAGCCCAGCACATCTTCGCAGTGGACTCCAACGACGTCGCCTCGGCTACACCGTTCCAGAAGCGACGAGCGAGCCCGCGGGCCGAAGGGATCCGCCCGCGGGCTCGATCGTCACCGCGAGCGCCGTCGGACCGGGCGAACTTGCGAGGGTAAAAGCCACTTGTCGGGGCGAGCTTCCGATGACCCCAATGGACACCGGCGCTCCGTTGACGATGCCCCAGAGCTGGTAAGTGTCCTTGGACGTAAGTGTCGGTAGTTGCGAACTTACGAGGTAGCCACGACCGTCAGGTAACACGACGAACTTCGCGAGTTGGTGTTGTTCGGCGTCCTTCATCGTCACTACCTTGTGACCTGGCGTCGCGAGGGCCGTCAACACCACACTCCGACCGCTGGCACTCAGGGCATTTTGCAACTGAGTGACCTGACCATTCGCGCTGGCCAGGCTTAGGCCCAGCGCGATGATTGCCGCCGCTGGCGCGAGGGAGACCGTGATCGCCAATGCCCTCACACGGCGAGTAAGACCGTAACGACGGGGACCACTCTCACCGGACGCTTCAATACCACTGAGCACGAGCGTCGGTACGACGTCCGCCTCCTCTCGCTCGTAGAGTCTCGATGAGATTTTTTCCCATAGACCCCCGGGAAGTGATTCGTACGAGTTACCCATCGCCGACGCCACGTCACGCAAACCGTTGAGTTGCGCTCGACGGCGCGAACACGTCGACTTCGTTCAGATCGGAATGTACGTAGAAGACGCGTATCGCTGCGTGGCGACGAAACGACAGGGTGCTCTACTCGAAGCCCAATCGTCCGGAAGGTGTAACACCACGTGTCACGTCCGGCGGCGCAACGAGGTATCTAAGAGTGACGGCGGCGTCGCAAAATAGTTGTCGTCGGGATTCAGCTCCGTGCCGGGTGGGACGATCTCGTCAATCCGATCGAGAACGTCCGAGCTCAGTTCCACGTCAACGCCGGCCAAGATATCGCTCAACTGTTCGGGCGTACGCGGACCAATCAGGACTGACGTGACGGCAGGGTGCGAGCGGGCGAACGCGATCGCGAGATGCGTCAGGGGGACCCCGGCGTCATTTGCCAGTTGGGTGAGTTTCTCTACCGCCTTAAGCTTGGCCTGGTTGGCCGGATTATTGAGATCAAAGTCCTTCGCCGCCACCGACGGTCGGTGACCTTTCGTGGGGTCGCGACGACCGGACAACCAACCTCCGCTCAGTGGGCTGAACGTGAGGACGCCCATGGTGTGGCGTTGCGCGGTCGGCAGCACGTGGGCTTCTGCCGTTCTCGAAAGTATTGAAAAGCGAAGTTGTTCGCTGAGAAAACGGTGGTGACCCCCGGTCCTGGCAGCCCACTGCGCCTCGACAATCAGATTGGCCGGAAACATCGACGAGCCGATTGCTCGAACCTTGCCCGAGTGAACGAGATCGGAAAGTGCCGACAAGGCCTCGTCAACGTCCGTGTCGTAGTCCGGCCGATGTAATTGATAGAGATCGACGTAGTCAGTTCCGAGCCTTCGCAGGCTGTCTTCAATCGCTCGCTTTATCCAGCGCGGCGAACCGCCTCGTTGATTGGCGTCAGGCCCCATAGGTAGGCCGAACTTCGTCGCCAACACCACGTCGTCTCGACGACCCTTCAGCGCCTTGGCTACGATCTCTTCGCTCTCGCCAACGGAGTAAACGTCGGCCGTATCGACGAAGTTGACGCCCGCGTCGAGCGCCGTGTGAATCATGCGAACTGACTCGTCATGATCAGGGTTACCCCGTGCTCCGAACATCATGGTGCCGAGAGCGACGTCGCTCACTGAAATGCCCGTGGCACCTAGCATCCTGCGCTTCATCTTGTTCCTGTTCTCTCTGTCATCGCGAACGGTTGTAAGACTTCGCCGTGATGGGCTTGGGTCTCAAGCGTATTGACTCGAAATAGGTGATCGTGCCGAGAATATGAGTCTCGAAGTGCGAAGTCCATCACGTACGTCTACCGTAGAGGGCGCATAAACCCATCGTGCGTAAGGAGACACCTTGACCACTCTCAAGAACCGACCAAATACCGCGCTCATTGTCATCGACGTACAGAACAGCGTCGTCAAGGAGGCTCACGCGCGCGACGCCGTCGTTGCCAACATCGACCGCCTCGTCGAAAAGGCCCGGAACGAGCACATTCCCGTTGTCTGGGTCCAGCACTCCGACGAAGATCTCACGAAGGGAAGCGACACTTGGCGTATCGTCCCCGAGTTGACGCCGGACGACGCCGAACCGCTCGTCGAGAAGAACTACGGCGACTCCTTCGAGGACACCAACCTCGAGTCTGTGCTGTCGGACCTCGCTGTCGGGCGACTCGTCGTGGTCGGCGCCCAGACTGACCAGTGCATTCGCTCTACGCTCCATGGCGCGTTCGCGAGAGGGTACGACGCCCTGCTCGTCAGCGACGCCCACACGACGGAAGACGCGACGGAGTGGGGAGCTCCGCCTCCGGACCAGGTCATCGCCCACACGAATCTGTACTGGACATACCAGTCGGCACCCGGACGAACAGCCGGCACGGTCGAGACTAAGGACGTCGACTTCAGCGCAGTGTCCTAACGTCGGCCCCAAATCAGACTTGTACACTCGCGATATGACGCTTACTATCTGTCTCTGGTTCCACGGAAACGCTCGTGAAGCTGCAGAGTTCTACGTTGCGAATTTCCCGGAAAGCAGCCTTGGCGACAATTGGGTTGCCCCGGCGCAGACACCGAGCAACGAGCAAGGGAGCGAGGTGGTCGTCGACTTCAGGATCTTCGGTATGCCCTTCATTGCTTTGAACGGCGGACCGATGTTCCATTTCAACGAATCGATTTCTTTTCAAATACCGTGCGCCGACCAGGTTGAGATAGACCACTACTGGGGACTTTTAATCGGTGAAGGTGGAGAAGCCGGCCAATGCGGCTGGCTGAAGGACAAGTTTGGTGTCTCCTGGCAAGTCACGTCGCCAGAGATGGGTCAGTACCTGGGCGGACCTGACTCGAATGGCGCACGAGCAGCCACCGAGGCAATGCTCGCCATGAGCAAGATCGATCTCAGCGAACTTCGCCGCGCCTACGAGAGCGCCGTTGCTCGGTAAGAGCCGTTGCAACCGAGTGAGCTCTGGTGAGTCCACTCTTTCTGCACTCCTCACGGAGTTGTTCCGCTCGACAGATGTCGGGCATCCCTTCCGCGTGTCTTCGCCAGCCGCTGAGTGAGACTCAGTCTGATGCTCGGCTCCACGCTTCACCGGGGCTCCAACTGAACCCAGGCTCGCCCATCGGGCGAGATTGATGGCGGCGTTGTCGTCGCGCTGGTGCGAAGAACAACATTCCTCACAGACCCAGTACTCGGACCATCCAATGTGCTGCACGTGACCACAGTCGTGGCACGTCTTCGACGAAGGAAAGAACCGGTCGGCTTCAATCAAGGTGGACCCGTACCAGGGGCACTTGTAGCGAAGCTGACGACGGATCTCACCCATCGAGGCATCTTGCATTCCTCGTCGACGCGCCCGCGCGCCGTCGAGGCCCTTTTGTTGCATCATGCCAGCCACGTCCATCCCTTCGACGACGATCGTGCCGTGGGTCTTGGCGAGTTTCGTCGTGAAGAGGTGGATGTGGAAACTGCGAACGTGGGCAACTTCCGCGTGGAGTCGTGTGATCTTGGTTGACGTTTCGCGGTAGCGAGATGAGCCGCTCGTGCGCCGGGCGCACTGTCGTTGTAAACGTCGCAGCTCAGGGAGGCGGTGCTCCAAAACCTTCGGGTTCTCGACCTCATCGGTCACAGTTTCGGTGCTGGCAACAGTTGCCAGGCGGCGAACGCCCAGGTCAATGCCCACCACCGATTCCGCTTGGGAGACGCCCGCCTGTTGGGGACGAGCCACGGCCACCTTCACGGCCGCGATCACGTGCTCACCACGCCGTGAGAGGGTCACCGAGAGCACCTTGGCTCGATCGAGCGCGACGAGCCGCTCGATCTTGCGGGTGTTCTCGTGCGTGCGAATGGAGCCCAACGTGGGCAGCGTCAAGTGACGCCGGTCGGGCTCCAGGCGCATGGCCCCGGTCGTAAACGTGCAACGGTCCCGGTCTCTTCCGCGCTTCTTGAAGTGGGGAAAACCAACGGGTCGTCCGGCGATCTCGCCCGAGCGGGACTTCTGCCATCGCCAGTAGCCGTCGACGGCCCCCCTCACCCCGTCGGCGAAGACCTCCTTGGACACGCTCGACCACCAGATCTCGCCCGTCTCGTGGTCGACACCGAGACTGTTGTTGGCCGCGTTCCACTCTTGCGCGGGCCGAAGAAGGAGGGTGGCGTGCTACGTTCGCCCGTCTCGCGGTAGCGCTCCATGGAGTCATTGATCTGAGCGAGTGTCCAGTTATAGGCGAAGCGGCGAGCGCCGAAGAACCGAGTGATCGACCTCAGCTGGTCGTCGGTGGGATCGAGCGCGAAGGAGAAGCCTTGGATGATCCATCCGTCGGGCGGCTGGTACCTACGCGGCACTGTCGCCAACCTCGCTGGACGAGGTGGCCGCGCCCGCCAACGCCCGCTGAGCCCGGTGGGCCGGCGCACGTTGGCCGCCAGAAGAGACGCGAGCGTGGGGGGCGGTGATGCCCGCCTTCGGTCTCGGCGTTTCGAGCTCGCCCACCACGATGAGCCGGCCCATCTTTCGCGCGGGGACAGGCCGAGTCCCTTCGCGAAACCACCGATATGCGGTCTGGGGGTGTATCCCCTGGCAGGCAGCCCGCTCACTCAAATTCATTACTTCGTAGTCTTGCGATGGGGTGTAACACCTTGTGCAACCCCTTCGCGCCAATGGGTCGCACCACGCGGCCACTGGAGTCATAGTTTCGTATTTTCGTTCACATGGGCTCATGTCCACATCGGCTTTCAGACCTCTGGGAATCCGTCCAACAGGACGCAACCCGATACGAAGATTTCGCCAGGTCTAACGCCGATTCAGGGCGCCTTCATCTTCACAGTCAGACATCCGGATTCGTGGGGCTCTGCGCACCAAACGTTCATGCGCGGTCGCGAACCTTCTTGTAAGCATGAAGGGCCTCTCTTTACGAGAGGCCCTTCATTCACTTGGTGGCGGGGGCAAGATTTGAACTTGCGACCTTCGGGTTATGAGCCCGACGACGGTACAAGCAACCCACCCAGCTTGGTGAGCGCTCAACCATGCTACACCCTGGTTTTTTCTGAAAACAGCGACAATTACTGGGGTCCGACATGCCCTTTTTGCCACGACCAAAACAGCACAAAAGCACACCTCTCGAGCAGAAAACAAAATCAAGTGTGCAATACGCGTGCAACGAGGGACGCAACAGATTTCGACCCTACCGGCCCACCGGCTGAGAGCTCCCTCACGCGCCCCGAATTCTCTGAAGGTCTACCTTCGGCTATTGGCCCCACGCACAACGCGCCGACGGGACTAAGTAGCCGATCCAAGCAAGTGCCCTAGTTCGGTGAAAGAGGACACCACGACCAGAGCAAATCCAGTTGCCGGAATCGATGAGATAAGACAACAGATCCCCACCTTTACTAAAGAGTACGAAGCCGAATGTGAACTTGGCACGGTCGCCGACATTGATGCCGAATACGCCAGAAACCAACTACCCGACTCTTACCTCGATGATCCAACTACACCAGTGCTCGACCAGTGGTACAACGCCTACAAGACTGCCGTTTCGGCTCCATCTCGACTGAGCAAAGAGGAGTTCGCCGTGGTAGCGGCGTGTCTCGGGGGCTGGGCGTGGGCCACCATTATTGGTGGTGCAGGGTCTCGTGACATGGCGTGGTTTGCCATTGACGAACTCTGTCATCTAAAGCCAGGAGAGCTCAACGATGTCTTCGAAGCGATGGATTCGATTACTCCAGTGACGTAAAGCCGAGTTCAGCGCTAGAGGCGCCCTATTGCGACACCGTTTCATTCCGGGACAGTCAAAAGCGCCGACGCAAAGTAGGGAGGAGAACGTCGTGACCATCAAACGCACTGACATTGGGCAGCGAATTCAGCAGCGCCGTTATAGGCGCACAATTGCTCGCGTTTTCCGCGAACACCCCAACTGAGAGACTCGCTATAGCCGAGACGACTACACCGAAAGTGACCATTGCCGTCCAACCTCGGTGTCTTCGTGTTGAAATCCAGTACGGGTTCAGCAGGGCCGGCCGACATGAACTGGCCACTCTTGATGCCGCGCGAAACTGGACGCTGATCGGTAACCGTGCCCCGAGCCCGCATATCCGCGCCACTGGCTCAGTTGATCTCCTTTTTCGCAAAAACTCGTGATGAACGGCACGACGGTGTCATTCCGTAATACGAAGAGATCTGCATAGCCCTTCTCCTGCTGCTCCCCCAGTAACTCATAAGCAGTTTCCTCATACACTTCGTCCAAAGCTTCGACAATGGTCTTGCGCGCATAGCCCATCTCGGAAAGATCGTTAAGAAATGCGGCGTGTCGCCCACAGAGATTGAGACCGCAGAATTCCTTCCAGGACTCTTGCCGTCGTGTAATGAAACAAGGGCTCTCCAAAACTCTCTGTCCAGGTGGTGGCCTCGCGCATATAAAACGCCCCGAGCGGCGACTCGTCGGTGATGCCTCCACCCAAAAGATACGGAACCTTGTTCTCATTAGTCATTTCTTCACGACCGCTCTTCAGCCCATGTCAAGGTCGTCGCTCCGGGGGTGCGGCCCACTGTCTGAAGTAAGAATCCTCACGATTCCATTTCTAGTTGTTGCACACGACCAGATCAGACTGCACTCTGAATCGCGCCGGGAAAGCTGGAGAGTGAATCCTCTGAGAGGATGTCTCCGTGTCAGGATCAACCCGTTACTCACCCGAGCTGCGTGAACGAGCCGTGGGGATGGTGATCGATAACCGCCCGGACTACCCTTCCGAGTGGGCCGCGTTGACCACAATCTCGAAGCTCTTCGGCATGTCTCCGGAAACGCTCAGGACCTGGGTTCAAGAACTCAAGTCGACGCCGGCTCTCGCCCCGGACTCACCACGGACGAGCGAGCGCGACTCAAGCAACTCGAGCGTGAGGCCAAGAACCTGAGGCGCGCCAACGCGTTCCTCGTAAACGATGTCAAACTATGCAGATGGACGTGGTGGAGTGCTCCTCGACGACGGTACCGAGTCCACAATCCTCACCGTCATCGTCGAGCACTCGAGGTTCAACGTCTGTGCTGGAATCATGATGCGCAACTGGACGCGCAATGTGCGGCCACTTCGGCGAAGAATCAGAGAAGCACGCCGCACCCCAAGAGATACTCACGGAAAATGAAGCACTTCTGGCTGGTTACTTGCGAGTGAGCACCTGCGCAATGCGATCACATGCGAGAGCCAGTCGGCCATGATCCTGAGAGAAATTGATACGGAAGTGTCCCCGACCATCAAATCCGAATTGGTAGCCGGGGCTGATCAGAACCCCGTTGGCCTTCAGCGCCACAGCAAGCACGTGATCGTCGTCGCTTCCGGATTGGCTAGCCCAAACTGTATCGGAAATATCGGGAAAGACGTATGAACTGCCGGCCGGCGCCGATACGGTCAGGCCCGGTATCGCACGGAGGCGATCGACCAAGAAATCTCGAATCTCCTGGTGGGCAATCGTACGTTCTGCGAGCCATACCTCATCGCCATCCATCCAGTGCCGCAAGGTGTGCTGCGCGTAACCTGCAGCGCGCAGAGACGCAAGTGAAATCACTTGCTCCATCGCGTCAACTATCTCGGAAGGTCCGACGGCCGCACCAACGCGGTACCCGCTCATTGACTCCGTCTTCGATGGTCCAATTAGGGTGACGGTCCTTTCAGCCATTCCTGGCAGGGTCCCGAGGTGCACGTACTCATTGTTGTCAAAGACCAGACGACAGTAAAGCTGGTCAACGATTGCCAGCATGTCGTGCTCTACCACCCATCTTGCGAGAAGCTCGGCCGACTCTCGTGAATAGACCCCTCCGGTGGGGTTATTAGGATGCGAAAGAACGAGGACGCGCGCGTGACGCTGTGATGCTAGTTCAAGATCGGCTTGATCGATCGTGATAATGCCGAACGGGTCCTGGTGCATCGGAATCCGATGAGCCGCGGCACCCAGGAACGCACTGATCCGCTCATCCATGAAGTACTCCTTGGAAGGGAACGCGATGACATCCCCCGGCGGCACCATCGCTGACAACGCGCAGAACAGGCCACCCTGAGTACCCGGAGTCAAAATCAGCTCGCTGGCAGGATCAATGGTGCGACCAAGAAGTGCCGCTGCTCGAGGTGCCAGTAGGCGACGAACGTTGGCGCTTCCCCGGTAAGGCGAGTAGGCCTCTTTGTTCTCCATGATGGCGGCGTTGAAGTCGACGCTGGCCGACGCGGGGGGCAGGAACGCTCGGGTATCGCCGTGTGTGAGATCTATGAGGTCGTTTGTCCCTGGGGCGGCGCCTAGTGACTGATCCAAGGCTCGAACGGACGAACCATAACTTGGCGTGTAGGCGTCGAGTTCGGCCGCCACCAGTGCGGGAGTACGTCGGTAAGTAGCCATCATTCTTCCTTTGTTGCGCGCTATTCCAGAGCGAGTGGTCCCGCCGCTACGGTGTCAAGAACTTCCGAAAACCTAAGTTGGTTGGGTCCAAGCCGGGTGAGAAACCAACTAACGCCAGCCCGGGCCCACGCGACTGCGTCATCTCCGTGAAGTCCCTGGATCACAATCTCTAATCGGTCGAGGTCGGCTCCAGCATCTCACAATTCCTGACGAAGTCTAACCACGTCATTGGGATTGGTCATTTGGATGACGATGACTCCTTGATAGTGCGCTGCGCGCACGAGCGGGCCATCGATCTAATGGCCGCCGATGATCGCCAAACCGGTGGTGCAACTCCTGGCCGACCTCGGGGTCACCAAATCCCACAACCGGCCTCACGTGAGCAACGACTACTACTCGGAAAGCCAGTTTCGAACCTTCAAGTACCGTCCGGACTTTCCTGATCAGTTCGGAAGTTTCGAGGACGCCCAGGTCCACTGTCAACGCTTCATGACCTGGTACAACGAGCAGCACGTGCACTCTGGTATTGGCTATCACACGCCCGCTGACGTCCACTACGGACGGGCCGAGGAGGTCCGTGAACTACGTGGTGCCGTTCTGCTTGACACCTACGACCTGCACCCCGAACGGTTCGTCCGCAAAGTCCCCACACCAGCGGCGCTTCCGACCGTCGCGTGGATCAACGAACCGGTGAAGGAGGTAACTAACTCACTGAATTGATTGGCGGTTTCAGCCGGTCAACGCAACACTTGGTGAGTCAGCATTGAACTGCTGAACTATCAAGGAGGCCCCATGGCGGCGCATCTGACCAAGGAACAACGCACTCTGGCTCGGCGGCTTCGCGCAAGAGGCATGTCGCAGACTTCTATCGCGAAGGCCGTCGGTTGCAGCCAACACCACGTCAGCGTGTTGCTACGCGGACAAAAACTCCCAGGCCGACCGGACACCTGGAGCCCGCGAGCAGGACGTCTGACGATGAGCGAGCGCGAAGAGATTCTTGTTGGGCTTAGTCGCGGTGAGTCGATGAGGTCGATCGCTCGGGCTTTGGGTCGAGCACCCTCAACCGTGTCGCGAGAGGTGAAAGCCAACGGGGACCTGGATTATCGTGTCTGGCCGGCGCACGTGAGAGCTCGAGAGTGTGCCCGACGTCCTAAACCCTCAAAGCTAAGTGATCCGACGTTGTGTGCGAAGGTAACGACATGGCTCGAAGAGTTCTGGTCGCCCCAAGAGATCGCCCGTCGACTGAGGCGGGACCATCCCGGTGACGCCGCCATGAGCGTGAGTCACGAAACCATCTATCAGTCGCTCTTCGTGCAGGGACGTGGTGAACTGCGCCGCGAGCTGGCGAGGTGTCTGCGCTCGGGACGAACGAGCCGTCGCGGCCAGGGTCGCGAGGAGAAGCGCGGCAAGATTCCCGACATGGTGATGATCGCGGACCGTCCGGCCGAAATAGAGGACCGGGCCGTGCCGGGTCACTGGGAGGGTGACCTCATTCTTGGCGCCAATGGTCGAAGCGCCGTGGGCACCCTGGTCGAGCGCTCGACGCGTTTCGTCTTGTTGTTGCACCTGGGCAAGGATCGCAGCGCGGCCGCGGTCGAGGTAGCCATGCGCAGGGTCATCGCCACGTTGCCGGGTGAACTGATGCGCAGCGTCACCTGGGACCAAGGAAAGGAGATGGCGAACCACCGATCGATCACGGTGGCGACCGGGGTGCCTATCTACTTCTGCGATCCCCATTCACCTTGGCAGCGCGGATCGAACGAGAACACCAACGGACTGTTGCGTCAGTACATGCCGAAGGGAACTGATCTGTCCAAGCTCTCCGCCGGCGATCTGCAGCGCATCCAACGAAGCCTC
>PLNQ01000007.1 GCA_003141815.1 Acidimicrobiaceae bacterium
ATGTCGGTAGCGGACACGTCGGATCCCTCGTGATGCAGTACGCCGGCGAGTACTTCGAGAGCGGTTGGAATCTCGGTCAGCCCGTCGTGGCCGGTGTCGGGATCCGGATCGTAATGCGTGTCGACGTAGAGATGGTTGGACTCCGATCCTCGCGTCAAGGCCACGTACAGCACCTCACGAGTGGTGGTCGGACTCACAAATGCGTGGGCGGTGTCGACGGTGCGCCCCTGCGCGCGGTGCACGGTTGTGGCGTAGGCCAGTTCGACGTTCTCGGTGACGTAACTGGCGGGCAAAAGTACCGTGCTGTCTCCTCCGATTCGAGTGATGGTCATTGAACCATTTGGATGCGTCGCGGAGACGGTCCACACGTCACCGTTCTTGACCCAGCCAGTTTCTGTTGTGAGTCGTCGGTTATTCTCACGCGTCACGACGAGATCGTTGACGCCGGCGGTCATGGCCCCCGCGACGTCGACCCCTTCGTCGACTACCGGGCCCCTGGCGATCCGATCCGCGCGAGCACGAGCGTTGAGTTCGTTCACCGTAGTGGTGTCGCTCGCGAGCATCAATGAGTGCAAGCCTCGTTCATTGTCGGATCGCCACGCGTCGTAGAGGGCGTCGAGCATATCGTCGCGAGTTCCGTCAGTGATTCGCCCGTGAGTCGCGTACGCCCCAAGTGCCGAGTTCGTTCCGTTACGAATGCCGAGACTGGCTTCCTTCTCCCACGCGGCGCTGAAACGGCGAACGTCCGCCAGAGTCGGGGCGTCGTCACCCCGGTCGCGCACGAGAGTGCGAAACATTCCTCCGGCGTCGACGCTGGAGAGCTGCGCTCCGTCACCGACGAGGACCACTTTGGCTCGCGCATCGAGTGCGGCGGACGTGAGTTCATCGAGTGCGAACGTGGACGCGAGACTGGCCTCGTCAATCACAATGAGTTGACCCGCTCGAAGGGTCCAACGAGACAGGGCCTCTTCGCGACTGGCGATGCTCGCGAGCAGTTGGGGACTCGGTTCGCCACCGGTACGTTCGATGAGTCGCACTTTCTCACGTAACTCCGCGAGTTCGCGAGTGCGTTGGCCGTGCCGGCGATGCTCGTAGAGCCACTTGGCGAGATTGTCGGTGTCGATCCCCATGTCGTCACCCAGGACTTCGGCCGCGGCAGCAGAGGGTGCGAGACCGGTGACCGAACCGGCGCCGTGCTCAACTTCCCAGGCGGCTCGCAGCCCCGCCATTGCCGTGGACTTGCCGGTGCCCGCGGGCCCGACGAGAAGATCAAGCGCGCGACCCGAGGTTGTGATCTTCTTGACGGCGAGAGCCTGATCGGTAGAGAGTGTGAAAGTTTTGCCGGGTAGGGGTTGCTCGGTGACGTTGACCACGGTGGGGTGCGACACGACTACGGCGTCAGTGCGCTGGCTCGCGTCGAGCAGCCGCGCCTCGGCATCGAGCAGTGTCGTGGTGGTGTAGATCCAGTGGCCGGTGGCTCGGAACTTCGACGTGCCGTCGGTGCGAAGCAGAAAGCGTGGCGTGTGGTGTAGGTCGGGGGTGGTGATGAGGAGTGCCTGGGAGACGGCCAGGTCGGTGGTTCGAGTGGCGGTGAGGATCCGTTCGGTGGGCGTAGTGAAGCGGACTCCCTGCATCTGGCGAAAGACTTCTGCCTGGACGTTGGCGCGCGAGAACGTGGGCCGCTTCAAACTCACGACATCGAGGGCCGTGTGAGCGATATCCAACAGGATCTCGTCTTCGAACTGTGCGCTCGTAAAGGCGGGCACGTCGCGGCCACCAAGTTCGTGCTCCCAGGCTGTGGGCTCAGAGTCGAGGTACGGCGTGGCGCGCGCGGTCCACTCGTTCGTGAGGTCACCGAGGCCGACTCCCTTCTTCGCACGCCGAGTGGAGAGGGTGGCTGTTTGGCGTAGTTTGAGTACTTCGACGTCGGTGGGGGGGCGGTGGTGATCCTCCTCGAACTGAGTGATGAGCCGGTCCTTGGCGTCCAGAATTGCGGTCGTGCGGGTGGAGAATTCGTCCATGAGACGCTGCGAGACGCCAGCCACCTCCCACTTCGGGGCGGGACTGGAACGGCGTGTGTGTGCTTCCCAGCCCCAGCCGAGTTCGGTGGTGAGTAAGTCCGAAAGGACGCCCTGGTGCATCTCGGAGAGCATCACCGTGGAGGCGAATAGACCTCGACTATCGAGCGTGCGCCAGGCGCCATCATCCTTTGCTTGAACCCGGTTGAGCACGACAACATGGTCGTGGAGTTGGGGATCGCCATCACGAGAATCGAAGTGGGTGAAACTGGCCGCAACGACTCCTACGATGTCCTCTTCGACGCAGCCTTGCTTCCCCGATCGGGAGTGAAAGACCTCGCGCTCCGCGTAGGCGAGGACCTCTTCAATCGCTGCCTGATGGCATCGATAGATCACCTCGCGGGTCTCTCGATCGGCCAACGCCCAAGCCACAGACACGCTCTTGGAGGGACTGAATGTGAGGTCGAAACCGCCCACGGACCTGGCGATCGGAGCCCTGCCGAGCACTTCGCCAGTGATGGGATCAGCGCAGTCTTGGAGCATCCGTTGGAGGTTCTCCGCAGTCACCGATTGGCCTACTTCGACGCTTTCGCCGTTGTTAAGACCGACGAGGCCGGCGCCCAGAAAGACGCCTGGGGGAGTGCCGGTTTCGCTGTAGTAGCGAACCAGATCGGACTTGCTCGCCCCGTCGGGACCATCACCCACGGCGATAGATTTGAGAAGATATTTGAAGCCCACGCCAACGCTGAGGCGCCGAATGGTCATCACGTAGAGTCCTCCTAGAACGGAGGCGACTCTGGATTACTGCACTGATTCTACCAGCCCGGGGGCTCGGTGCCAGACGTGTGAGCACATCTTTCTCGCAACCCATCCCCGCGCACCCTCTCGCAACC
>PLNQ01000089.1 GCA_003141815.1 Acidimicrobiaceae bacterium
CGTCGCAACGACCGCGCGACCCCGCGCGAGTTCTTCCGCCAGATCCGCGAGGAGATGCGCCAAGTCTCGTGGCCAACTCGTCCTGAAGTCATCAACTACACCTCCATTGTTTTCTTCGTCCTGGTCTTTATGACCTCACTAATTTTCGGACTCGGACTTGGATTCTCCAAATTCGTCACGTTCCTCTTCGTCAAGTAGGCCCTCATGAGTGATCTAGAAACCCCCCTCGAAGCCGCCGCGGACGTCGCGATCGACGAAGAGATTCTCGACGTCACGATCATCGACGACGAAGAGCCCATCGTCGAGAGTGCCTACGACCGTCCCGGTCGTTGGTACATCGTGCACACCTTCGCCGGTCATGAACAAAAGGTGATTGGTGCACTGAACAACATCGTGAAGAGCCGCGAATTGAGCGACTCCATCTACGAGATCTACCTGCCCGAAGAGGACGTCACCGAGTTCAAATCCGGCAAAAAGGTCACGGTCTCGAAGCGCATGTTCCCGAGCTACCTCTTGATCCGCTGCGAGCCCGACCCCGAGATCTTCTACGTAATCGGTTCCACGCCGGGCGTGACGGGATTCGTTGGCGCGGAAAAGACCAAGCCCACGGCGTTGACGCGCCGCGAGGTCGACAACATCATTCGCCCCCACGTGGAGGGTGTCGAACAGCCCACCGCGAAGCGACGCATGCCCACGCACGAGTTCGAGGTCAACGACACGGTGCAGATCAAGACCGGTCCCTTCGCGACCTTCTCGGGTCACGTGGCCGAGATCAACGAAGACCAACTCAAAGTCAAGGTGTTGGTGGACATCTTCGGACGAGAGACCCCCGTGGAGCTCGACTTCACGCAGGTCACGAAGCTATAGAGAACGCATAAGGAGAACGGCCATGGCCAAGAACGTTGTCGCAGTAGTAAAGATCCAGCTCGAAGCGGGCGGGGCAACCCCCGCGCCGCCGGTCGGTACCGCCCTCGGGCCCCACGGCGTGCAGACCATGGAGTTCTGCAAGCAGTACAACGCCGCCACCGAGTCGATGCGCGGCACGGTCATCCCGGTCGAGATCTCGATCTACGAAGACCGTACCTTCACCTTCATCTTGAAGACCCCGCCAACGCCGGTCCTACTTCGCCAGGCTGCCGGCATCGCCAAGGGCGCGAAACTCGCCGGACGTGAAGTCGTTGCGTCGGTGACAATGGACCAGGTCGAAGAGATCGCGAAGACCAAATTGAAGGACCTCAACACCGACGACGTCGAGATGGCCAAGCTCCAGGTGGCCGGCACGGCGCGCTCGATGGGCATCACGGTCGCGGGCTAGGAGAACAGCATGAAGCACGGTAAGAACTACAAAAACGCACTCGCACAGGTTGATCGCGAAGAGCTCTTGACAGTCACGGAAGCGCTCGACAAGGTGAAGAACCTCTCGAGCGCGAAGTTCGACGAGACCGTTGAGCTCGCAGTACGCCTGGGCGTCGACCCTCGCAAGGCCGAGCAGATCGTGCGTGGCACGATCTCGTTGCCCGCGGGCACCGGTAAGACGAACCGCGTCGCGGTCTTCGCGTCGGGCGAGGCGGCCCAGGCCGCACGTGACGCGGGCGCCGACGAAGTGGGCGCCGAAGACCTCGTCGCGAAAGTAGCCGGGGGATTCCTCGACTTCGACGTGGCGATCGCCACGCCCGACCTCATGGGTCAAGTCGGTGGACTTGGTCGCGTGCTCGGTCCGCGTGGACTCATGCCGAACCCGAAGACGGGCACCGTCACTATGGACGTCGCGAAGGCCGTCACCGAGTTCAAGGGCGGACGCGTCGAGTACCGCACCGACAAGATCGGTAACGTACAACTTCGCGCCGGCAAGGTCAGCTTCTCGCGCGATGACCTCGTGCGCAACGTCCAGACTGTCATCGACGAGTTGGTGCGCGTGAAGCCCGCGAGCGCGAAGGGCCGCTACATAATGAGCATCACGGTCTCGTCGACCATGGGCCCTGGCGTCAAGATCGACCCCACGCGCGTCCACGACACCGACGAGGTCTTGACTCCGGCGTAGTCGCGCTTTTGACGGAGCAGTCGCCTCGTCACTACGCTTAGTACCTCGCACGAAGTCAGTGCAACAGATTTATACAGAACGCCGAAGACATCCGGTGCACGAAAGTGCATAAAGGACCAAGGTCCGCCTGACGAGGAGTTCGAGTTTCAGTGGAAACTCGTTCGCTTGGATGTCCGAGGCCCGTTACCGGGCGGCATCCGGTGAAGGAGTCACTATGAACAAGGTACGCACCGCCAAGGTCGCCACCGTCGACGAACTGAAGGCCAAGGTCGACGCCAGTTCCACGGCCGTCGTCACCGAATACCGCGGCATGACCGTCGCCCAGATCTCGGCCCTTCGCCGTCAGCTCCGCTCGCTCGACGCCGATTACAAGGTCTTCAAGAACACGCTCGTTCGCCGCGCCATCGTGGGCACGTCGGTCGAGCCGCTCGACGAGTTCCTCGTCGGTCCGACGGCCATCGCCTTCGTGAACGGTGACGTCTCGGCAGTTGCCAAGGCGCTGCGCGACTTCGCCAAGGCCACGCCCACCCTCGTCATCAAGGGCGGCGTCCTCGACGGCAAGGCGCTCTCGAAGGGTGACCTCACCGCGCTCGCCGATCTGCCTACGCGTGACGTCCTGCTCGCGCGCTTCGCGGGCCTCTTGGCCTCACCACTATCGACGATGGCCGGTCTCTTGAAGGCCATCCCGCAAAACCTCGCCTACGGCCTCTCGGCCTTGATCGACTCAAAGGGTGGCGTTGTCGTTACTCCCGAGGTCGTCGAGCCCGAAGTGGTCGCCGAGACTCCGGCCGGGGTCGAGGAAGCTGCTCCGGCAGCGAGCGACGACGCCGCGACTCCGGTCGCGGAGGTCGCGGACGAGGCCCCCGTGGCCGAGCCCGAACCCGACACCTCCGAGGCGTCGAGCGACGCCGCGAGCGAACCGGCCGAATAACCAACAACGTAGTAAGTAGAGAAAGGAATCACCATGGCTGCAACCCTGACCAAGGAGCAGATTCTTGACGGCATCGCGGAACTCTCCGTTATCGAACTGAGCGAACTGCTCAAGGAGTTCGAGGAAAAGTTCGGCGTGACGGCCGCGGCCCCCGTGGCCGTTGCCGCGGCGCCCGCCGCTGGCGCCGGCGACGAAGCTGTTGCCGACGAGAAGAGCGACTTCGACGTCATTTTGACGAGTGGTGGCGACAAGAAGATTCAGGTGATCAAGGAAGTGCGCGCACTTACCAGCCTGGGTCTGAAGGAAGCCAAGGACCTCGTGGACGGTGCTCCCAAGCCCGTGCTCGAAAAGGTCTCGAAGGCTGACGCCGAGAAAGCAAAGGCTGCCCTCGAGGCCGCCGGCGCGACGGTGGAAGTCAAGTAGTTTCACGCGGTGTGAAAACCCCGGCCGGGAAACCGGCCGGGGTTTTTCTTTGTTACGTGTCAATGCACAGGTGCGTCGTGCGACCCGGTGTCGGCGCTAACTCGACCTCGGGACGCGTCGTGCCGTCCCCGGCTCCTGGGTGGGCATCGCCTGCGTGGCGGGAAGTGGGTATGAACCCTGGGCAGTACTGGTCTTGTTGACGTCCGCGGGCGTGCAACCCTCGGGGCCAAGCGCCGTCACTCGGTACAGCGAGGTGGCGGGGAGCGAAGGCGTGCGGACGTTGGGGGTCTTCAGGTGCAGAGTCGTCGTGAGGTCGCCCACCGTTGAACGTCGCCACGCGGAGATGTTGTTGGCGCGAATGCCAAAACGTTGCTCGAGGAACCGTATCTGGGACGTGTGGTCGAAGACGTCCGACGAGACGTAGCCGCCGCGACTGAACGGTGAGACGACGAGCATCGGCACGCGAAAGCCCAGTCCCAGCGGCCCGATCACGCCTTGGGCTTTCGACGGCAACGGCGTCACGCTCAGGTATTCGCCGGGCGTGCCGGGTGGCGCGACTGGTGGCGCGACGTGATCGAAGAAGCCGTCGTTCTCGTCGTACGAGATGAAGAGCACGGTCTTGGACCAGACCTTCTTGTTCGAGATCAGTATCTTGAGCACGTTGTTGAGGAACCACGCGCCGTAGCCCGGTGGACCGGGCGGATGTTCGTCGTCGGCGTTGGGCGACACGATCCACGAGACCTTGGGCAGTTGTCCCGTTTTCACGTCGTGGCTGAAGCCGGCGGGGTANNGCTCGGGATGAAACCCTGACGGGGGGTCGTGTAGGTCTTCCACGAGATGCCGGCGTCTTCCAAGAGCTCGGGCACGGTCTCCCAGTTCACGCTGAACAGCGCCTCGGACGCGATTTCCGTCGTGAGTATCGGGCCGCCGTGCAGACCGGCCGGGTCGATGGTCCCGGACAGGGACATCAGTCGATTGGGGTGGGTTGGACCGATGATCGAAGAGTGGTAGCGATCGCAGATGGTGAACGCGTCGGCGAGGGCGTAGTGAAATGGCAGGTCAGCGCGGGTGTAGTAGCCCATGGTCTCGGGTCCCGGGCCCGGGCCGTCAAGCAGGCTCGAGGCGTGCGTCGTCAAGAACGCGTCCATGGCGCCGCTGTTCCAGCACTCGTGCTGGGGTCCCCAGCTGTGATTGAGGTCGCGGGTGCATTCGCCGTGTCCGCTCGACGTGTCCAAGTGGAAGGGCAGCACGATCCCGAGAGGGGGGCGAGTGGTGTTGGCGGGGTAGGACTGGGCGAAGACGCCAAGGGAGTCGGCAGGGTGGTCGTCGAAACCGAGCACCCCTTTGTAGGACCCGAAGTAGTGGTCGAAGGATCGGTTCTCCTGCATGACGAAGACCACGTGTTCGATGGCCCCGAGATCGGATCCGGCCGGCGTGGTCATCTGAGCTCGGGCGATGGTCGCCGGAGGGCTTCCGGCCACTAGGAGCCCACCGCCGAGCGCGAGACCACCGCCGAGAAAGTGGCGGCGGCCGAACGTCGACTCGTTGGAAGCGGGGGGTTGGGCACGTGCCACTGGGCTCTTCTCTCTGCGTCACTCCGAGTCTTTCAGGAACCACAGTGACGGATCGCGCAGGGTCTACTCGTCGCCGACATCGGTCTTTGGAGGCCGGGACGGCGAAAAGCAAGTAATTCCAGGGATTTTGCGGCGCGGCGCGTGGCTGTGACCGGGGGTCAATTTTCTTAGGTTTGAAAGACTTGACCTGGCCGTTGAACCTGCCTAGGGTGAGCGCAACCGATTTGAACGGCCGCGTTTCTCCAAAGAGGAGCGCCAGTTGCGCATTCTCTGGCAGAACCACTAGAGTTGAATGACCGTGTTCCTGCCCTCAACTTCGTCAACCCTTGACGCCGTTTTGTGCTTAGACCCGGCACGTATCTGTAGCCACTCACCCACTTACACGGAGGATGACCGTTGACGTCTCGGTCCACTAGCCCGGAGCGCTTTAACTTCTCGGCGTTGGGTGAAGCCCACCCGCTGCCCAACCTCCTCGAAATCCAACGCGACAGCTTTGACTTGTTCATGAAGCAAGGTTTGCGCGAAGCATTCGAGGCAATTTCGCCCATCACCGACTTCACGGGTCGTCTCTCCCTTGAACTCGAGTTCGACCCCGACGACGTGGACTTGAAGAGTCCGCCGAAGTTCACCGTCGAAGAGTNNTCATCATCAACGGCACCGAGCGCGTCGTCGTGTCGCAGCTCGTGCGTTCACCGGGCGTGTTGTTTCAGCCGGGCAAGGACGAGAAGGTCGCCTTCGAGGGAACGATTCACCCGAGTCGCGGTGAGTGGCTCCAAGTGGACTTGGAAGAGAAGAAGAACAAGTCCGCCAACGCTGGCGCGCGCATCGCTCGCAAGCGTCGCATCTCGATCTTCACCCTGCTGCGCGCCCTCGACATCTCAATGGACGAGGCGTTCTTCGAGAAGTTCGTCGCGCACTTCGACTTCCTCGAGGACCAGTTCCACGTGGACTGGAAGAAGGCCCACCTCGAGATCTCCAAGCACATGGAGAAGTTCAACATCGAAGACACGCCCGACAACTTCTTGCGCGCGAGTCAAGAGACCGCGTGGCTTGAGATCTACCGTCGCGCGCGTCCCGGTGAGGTGCAGACCGTCGAAGCGGCTCGTCAGTACTTCGAGGGCGCCTTCTTCTCCGAGAAGCGCTACGACCT
>PLNQ01000152.1 GCA_003141815.1 Acidimicrobiaceae bacterium
TGGACCGCCGCCATCAGCGGAAAGGTGATCAAGGCGGTCCAAATGAAAACCAGACCGAACTGCGCTCCGGCTTGCGAGTACGTGGCGATTCCGGAGGGGTCGTCGTCGGACGCTCCGGTCACCAGTCCAGGTCCCATGGCCCTCAAGTACTGGCGCCAAATCGGACCCTCGTGCTCGGGAGTGAGATCGAACTCTGATCGGTGCCCGGACGCGCGAGCGGGTTCTACGCCCTTTTTTCGCGAACTCGAATTGCGCCTACGTTGGATCGCCATTCATCAACCCCAATGAACCTGACCTTCAGAGTCCTTTGAACATTAGTCAAACAATCGGTGATTCTCGTGTTTTTCAAGTATCGACAGATACGTCGCATTGCAAACTCTTCGGTGCACAGGGCGTCGCTGTTGTTGGTCCACCCCGATGGAAAGTCAAGGTGTAGGTCAGCCTCCTTGGTACTGAAGTTCAGAAGCTTTGGCTTGATATTTCCCAGAAGGAGTTACGCAACGAATCAGGACGTCAAGACCCCGATCGGAATTCGGTCCGACACACCGGACCAAACCAACGCAACCGGACGTGTTTTCCGGGAATCTCGAACCAATCCGACGCGACAAGACGAGTCCGGCCGTTTGCCTCCGCCTCAAAATCCCCCGGTCGTGGGTTCGATCTCCACCGGCCCTACTAATCAGCACATGGCCATTCAGCTATATGCCCCCGGTAATACGACTCGCTCAGCAGTGCGGATTGCGACTCCGTGATGCGCGGTATGCACCTGCCGCGCTGAGCGTCCCCAACGGGATCTTATGAGATGCGTGTTGTCGCTAGCGCCGACATGGCGCAACTGGTATCACCTTGCCAACCGATCCAAGCGGCGGCTCACAGGAAAGTTTAGTAAAAGTGCCGTCGACCTCCGACAGCGTGGCCCAGCGCTCCGAGGAGCCAGAGGACCAGCCCTACTACGAGCACAATCGTCCCGATTGTCCACACGATAGCGATCCCTGTGATGAATCCAATGATGAGAAATACAACGCCGAAAATAATCATGAAGCCTCCGTGGCTACGAGATAGTTTCGAAAGGGCGACCATCGCCACCAGTCCGCCTCATCGAAAGGGCGGACATCGCTGCGTGAGTCGACGCTGTTGCGGTAAGTTCGTAGCTACTTGCGACGCGACGCATCCTTGGCCTTGTCAATAATTTTTCCGGCCTTGCCCTCGGCGATCTCAGCCACCTTTTCGACCTTATCCTTAACGTGGCCGACCTTCTCTTTGGCCTCGCCAGCTCGACGGTCGGTCTTGCCTTTGGATTCAAGGCTTTTCTTGCCGGTTAGGATGCCCGCCACCTCTTCTACTTGGCCCTTTCGCTTCTCACTCTTTCCGCCCATATCGCACCACCTTTCTTGGTCCTGATAATTGATAAGAATCTGTAAAACCTGCTGCCTCGACCATGGGTCGCTGCCGAGAGTGAACCCGGCCCGTTCGCGACGTGATTTCGAAGGTACCCGAGACCATTACTTGCGCTCTTCGTGCACCGAAGTCGACCGACCGTCCGAGTCGGTCGACTCGCGACTCATCGAGTGCCTGCCGGTACCCACCTCGCGTCGAGATATAGCGAAAATAATTGTCGAAACGACGAAGCCGGCGGCTCCGGCAATCATCAAGATCAGCCCCACGGTGGAAAGGCGAAAACCGTGACCTTGATACGTCACGGCCCAGTACATTATCGCCCCTGCGGCAGCTGCAATGGCGCTCAATGCCATTCCGGCAAGACCCATATTGCACCCCTTCCTCGCGTGCGTGGCCATTTGTCACGTAGGACAGAATCAAGAATCGACTCCCCCCTATTTATACTCCGGAAATGCCGCTTGGTCGTGACGAGGGCCTTTCGACTCTGGTGCTACAGGCTCAATGCCTCATCCTTTGGCACTGAGTCACTGCCGGTTGGCGCGCGGCCAGTCCTAAGGGACCACTCTGTGTCCAGAAGCATGGGACCGCTTCATCGAATGTGAAGATTAACGCCAATGAGGAGGAGGGGCCACAAGATGATGGCAAGTGCTGCTGACAAAACGGCCTTGAGATTGGCAACGTGCGCAAAATACTTGTGGGAGTTTGCAATTATCGCGCCGACAACTAAATAGACGAATGAGACGATAGAACTGAAAAAACCTCGACCCATTGCGTCCTCACTTTCTTGAAATTATCGTCTAATCCGAAGTTTTCCACCGGTCGGAGACGAGAACACTGAGGCTCACCGGACTCTAGATCATGAACTTGGACTTGTCCATATGTTGGGCCAGGTGTGAAGTTCGCTCTGATATTGAACACACCAAGAAAGTTGAGATCCCTGCACCGAATCACCAGGTTATGCCAATGGGAGCCCTCGAAATCCCACGGACCATCCCACATACCGAACCGACGCCACCGGACCGTTCCGACGGATTGCATCCACCTCATAATCCCTCGGTCGTGGGTTCGATCCCCACCGGCCCCACCAAAAAAGCTGGTCGCCCCAACTGGCTGAATCCTTGTTTTGGGACGAGAAGATGTACCCAGCAAAATGCCTCCTCTATGACTTGTAGTACTGATGGACATCGTCAGCGGACAAAACATCGCGCTCGTTCAAAAGGGAGAACTGGTTTTCGTGGAGTCCTTTGACGCTTGGTACGGCCGCGAACACGATCGAATGATTGTCACCCTGGTGTTATCTACCGGCGACATGGAACTCGCGGTTGAAGGCGTCGACGAAGCATGTTCGCGGGCACTCGAACGATGGAAGCGCATAAGCGCGATGGAGTCGCCGACGGGTTGGGTGTATCGCGTGGCCATCAATCACGCACGACGTGTAGCGCGCCGCAGAGTCATGGAACAGCGGGTCTTTCGAAAGCAAGTGCCCATGCCCCATCTTCCCGATCCCGCCGGCGAACTATGGGAGTTGGTGGCGTCACTGTCGGAGCGTCAACGACAAGTTGTCATGTTGCGTCACGTCGCCGAAATGAAAGAGAACGAAATCGGCGCGGTGCTGGGAATAAGTCGAGGGACGGTGTCAAGCACCTTGCACGACGCCCATCAACGATTAGGTCGTCTGCTCAACGACGACATCGAACTTTAGGAGATAACGAATGTCACAGCTAACACGCCTTTCGCGGGCTCTCATCGACGAACCACTCGCACCACGCCCGAGCGTAGAGACGCTGCGGACTCGTAGCCGCCGGCGCCACCAACGCCACCGTTCGGTGGGGGCCGGAATGCTCGCGCTTATCGTTGTTGGGGCTTTCAGCATCTCGAAGATTGAAGACTCGTCTCCATCGTCTCGGAATTTTACGAAGGCCACGACGGCGAATATCCAACTCGCGTCCTACTACCTGGCCGCGGGGGCCGTTCCCAACTCCACGCTCGAGGCCGTTGGGCTTCCGCCGACCGTGGCGGTGCCAACCAAGATCACCCCATCTCTATTCACCGTTGCTACCAACGGGGTAGTTTCCTATGTCGGCGCCGAATACTGCCCGTACTGCGCGATTCAACGGTGGGCACTACTCGTGGCGCTTTCCAAGTTCGGATCGTTTACTAGCCTCGACGGCCGGGTGCTCTCCTCGTCGACCGACGCCTATCCGGGTCTCGCGAGTTGGAGCTTTATCGGAGCGAAATACACCAGCGCGTACTTCACGTTTGACCCCACCGAGGTGAGCTCGTCCACTCCGAACGCCGGCGGTGGGTACCAGCCTTTAGAGAGAATGACCGCCGCACAACAACGCGCTTTCCACAAGTACAACCCGCAAGCCGTGCTTCCTTTTGTGGACATCGGCAACCACTACATCACGCTCGGTGCGAGTGCGTCGCCCTCGGTTCTTGAGGGACTGACGCTGGGCCAAATTGGTGGTGACCTGAGCAATCCGAAAAGTACAGTCGCCCAAGCTATCGACGGTACGGCGAACTATCTGATCGCAGCCCTGTGCACCATGGTGCAAGGAAACACGCCGTCTATCTGCTCGGTGATGGCCACAAAGGTGGCGTCCAAGGCGTTAGGGCGTGGGGTGTCGCCAACGTCCAAGACCTCACATGCGGCGGTCGCCCCCACGCAGCCACCCACGAACGCGCCGATGTCGGTATGGAATAAGTGGAGCGCCGAGATGCACGCGTTCTTACTAACGTCAGCGGCAAACTTTCGCGCTACCAAGTCGGGGTGCGCTGTTACGAGCATTGACGTGACGGGAGAAAAGTTGACCAAGCCTCTCTTCGGCGTTCCTGCTGGGGTAACGGAGTGGTCGATAAGTCTGACGGGAAGCTGCGGTCCACAAAAGCAAGTCAACGGAGGACTTTGATATCAAGAACTTCAGCGCGTGGTAGAACGTCGAGTCACCGATACGAGCGTGGTTTGGTGAGTCATTTCAGAGCGGATGCTGTCTCGTGAGGAGGAGGGCCGCAAGGATGTCTGGTCTCCGTTATGAACCAGCACGGTCCACCGCGCAGACCAATGATCCCACCGATTATCCCACGGATCATTTCAACCGAAAGGATCCACCTCATAACCCCTCGGTCGTGAGTTCGATCCCCACCGTTTTCATTAGATACTCCTGGGCTTCTAGGGGAGTGCGTCACTCGTTGATGAAGTTCGGTAGAGGTGTCGGGATCCATACTGTGAACCGTCTGTCGAAGCAATCGGCGGTGAATACAGCTTTGATAGTTCCGCAATCAACTGATACCGTAACCAAATCAACTCCAAAAGAGGGCTGAGAGGGGATAGGGAAAATGGCGCTTGGCATTTACTTCATGCATGGAGGATTCACTCCGGAAAAGTACAAGGAAGCAATCAAGCAGTTGGATGTCGCAGGTGAGGGATCTCCAAAGGGGCGATCAAACCACTTCGCTCTCGAGTCAAACGGCGAGATACAGGTATTCGACGTATGGGACTCCCAGGAAGATTTTGATGCATTTGGAAAAACCCTCGTTCCAATTCTCACTGATCTCGGCGTCGAATTGGGTGCGCCAATGGTGGCGAGCGTGTACAACGTGATCACGGGTTAGACGGACTTCCCCTCGGAACTACGTATCGGTGCCCGGATTGAGATGGTTTTGTGAACTACGTGAAGGGTCACGTATCCGGTTGAAGATTTCCCGTGACGATATTGTCAGTGTCCCCACTTTTCTGCTGAATGTGGACGCGAACAAATTAATAAACCGCTAACTCTTTTAGGTCGGGATTACAATCGGTGTTCGCTCTTCTCGTGCTTTATGCCTCCGCGTTGCGCATCTTGCCGCCGCCCTGGTGAAGAACGCAAAAACACCGTTCAACTGCGCTCAGAAATTCCCACGTCTCATCCCGGAAACCAGAGCGACGTCACCAACGAATCCGACATCACCGGGCACGCTTTCCCGCAATTCCCGGCCATTCCGGGGCCAACGGACCAGTCCGACCGATTACTCCTTCTTCACAATCCCTCGGTCGTGGGTTCAATCGTTACCGGCACTACGAAATCGGACTGCTGGCGATCACGAACAGTTAATTGCGTCAGTTCTCGTGCGAATCGTTTGGAGGTTGGTCTGGCAGTCTCGACGCTTCGCGCCGAACCTGCCAAAGTGCAATCTCCGGGAAACTCCAAGCAACGGCGCAATAAGATAGGCACGATCCGCGGAAAACTATAAGAAGGGGTCCGTGTGAAGTTCCTCTCATTTTGGTTCGATCCGTTGTGGCGAGGACTGCGAATCGTCTCCTTCGTTACCGCGGCCATCACCTTAGTAATCCTCGCCACCGTCCTCTTGGGAGGTACGTCGTTTCGCGTGCCGCTTATTGCTGCCGTGGTAACCAACATCGGAGTTGTCCTAGCCGTTGTGATTCGCACCTCTGTGCTTCATGCCAGGTTGCGTCATTCAGCTACATCGTAGGGTGCCGTCTTTTGGAGTTCTGAGCACCTCGTGTAAGGGCGGAATCGAAGGTTTGCCCTGCACACAACCAAAGAACATCTTGAATGGGATCTCACGCTTCATTAGATAGATTCACCACAATTGCCTCTTGTGTGGACCTAGCCAAGATGACGACAGCTTCCTCGGTGACTGAGGGGTTCTCCTCGCGGTGCGCAACGTGAGGAGGAACGAAGAGGTAGTCCCCGGGCCTCGTTTCAATTCGAATTTCTTCGTCGGCTTCCAGTAACACGAACACTGGGTTTCCACGCAGGACGTAGATGCCAGTCTCAGAGTCGCCGTGGTGATGGTTCGCCGAACGGGTCGCGGGTTCAAGGTGGCTTTCACCCATCCAGATTTTCTCCGAACCCGTCTTGGCACCGGAGATGGCTTCACGACGGCGCATGCCCGAGCTCTGCGCGGTATCCTCCGCGAGCTCAGAGTTAGGAACGTGGTGTAATCGATTTGACCACTGCTCTTCACCGGTCGACTTGATCAACTTCGTTCCTCTCGCCACCTCAGGTGATCCCTCAGTCGAGGGTTCGACGCCAACCGGCCCTTTCGATTGTAAAAGACTGTTTGTTCAGAAACCAGGAAAAACGCTCCGGAGATCGTTCACCACATCGCCGGTCAACGAGCCAGGAGTGTGCTCGGTGTCCAGGCGGCCGTAAATCAGTCGGACGAGCGCTTCAGCTGGGATCTCGAGGTCGACTGCGCCCTCATGGCGGCTTTCGACGAATTCGACCGACTCAACGTCGAGAACCAGAGTGAAGTCGCGCACGGGGTCGCTCGTTCGCAACGTCACGTTCTTGATCTCGCCCGTCGGTTTGCCGGCGCGCAAAACGATGAACTGGATGCCGTCGAGAATAGCGTTGGCCGCGCTGTTGGACAGTGTCGCGTGCGGGTCGGACGGCACTTCGATGTCCCACGTGTGGAGTACGTGCTCGCCGAGGCGCAGACCGACTAGGCCATCGAAGTCAAACTCGAAAGGTCCCATCATGAGATGGAACTCCTTGCGCTGTTCCTCGGTTGACGCCTCGAGAGTCGAAAGGAAAGCTGCGTCGCTCGCGAGACAGTCCGTCACCTTGTCCGCAGGATCCTTAGCGTTCCACTCATCCCACACCGAAGTGTTGAAGGCCGGATCGCTTTCGCGGTGAGCGAGTGAATCCTCAAAACGCCGTTCACCAATGACGGCACCCGAGCCAAGGTGCGAAAAGGTGTCAGCGATGGTCCAATCGACCGGGTACGCGGAAGACGTGTAGTCGACGGTGTCGATTTTTGAGGCCATGTCCTCAAGGTGTCGCACGGAATCTCTTAGGACTTGCAATCGGTCGGACATTCTTGTCTACTCCTGTTGTTGTTCGCGGTCAGTGTAATGGGCTCCAGTGCCGTGTTGGCTCCTTGTCGAATGATTTCGGCGTCGGAGGCGGATGTTGATTGCGGTGCATTGGAGCTTCAGGGCTACTGATCGTGTAACGCACTTGGCCAACGTCGAAAAGGCGTCGAAACCGATGCACGGATTACCTCGGCGGTTACAGGGCGCCGACGACCTTGAAGTTCTGATTGACGAAGACGTGATGCGGCCAGTTGACGCCAATGATGTGGACGTTGTACTCCCCATTGCTCAATTTCACAACACGGTCGACGATTCCCCCGGGGTAGGCGGCCAGCGCCGCTTCTGTCGCCTTATTCGCTGCCGTTCCGCTGACGATTGTCCCCGACCCCTGACTCCAGTTCGCCGGAATCTGACCTACCTTCTTCGACGTGGTTGGCGCACCTTGCTTGAAGGGGATGACCGTCCCTGCCGACGAGGCCGCAGACCCGCTGCCGCCAGTCGTTTGCACGATGACCTGCGTCGCCTTGATGGTCGTTCCACTGACCGTCCCAAGTACGAGGACGGATTCATTCTTTTTAACGGCGCTCGCCGAGGTCGAGTTCGTCTTCTTCTGATATTTCGTGGTGGACGTCTCGTCGACGATTACGCTCTGACCCGCTGACGTCGTCATTGTGAAACTCGACTTCGACACGGTGCCGACCTTGCCGGATGCTCCTCCCGGGGCCGGTCCAGACCGAGCGTTGGAGCCCCCGCCGCCGAAACCGGAACCGCCTTTGGAGTGACTGCTCGACACGAGCTGTTGTGCTGATGCCGTGTGGGACGTCGCGAGACCGACGGAAAGTCCGATCACAGCTGTCATCACCGCAGCGGCAACGATCAATCGGCTTCTTTTGAATGACGGCATCCGCCGTATCCATGGCCAGCGTTCCCATTTGGCTACGGGCGCCGAGGCCGACCAATTTGGAGAGGAAGTCAGGGGAGGACACGCCGAGTCGGCGTCGCCTGAACTTCCAGCAACTGACGGCTCTGACGTCGCGTCCGACACGGGGTCAGCGGGACCTGTCTCGTTGGGGCTTGTTGGATTGGAATCGTTCATTGTGGTGTTCCTTACTCGGGCTGCTATATCGATAGTGCCAGCCGCTCATATGGGGTACCTACGGTCTGCCTAAGAAGTGGGTGCGACCTTGCGAATCTCCCGGTCTCTCCACGGAGCGTTCCCGCCTGCATTTACATGAGCTCATCATTTCCCCGGGCCATTCCGCCATCCAACCGACACCACAGGCAGAGTCGCCAAGCATTTTTGGACCGAGCGACGATGTTGGATCGAAGCGACCTTTTGCTCCCACTCAATAAGCCGACGGTCGTTGGTTCAATCCCCGCCGACCCTTCATTTCGAATTTCTCGTCGCCTTGTTTGGATCCTGGTTACAAACTTTTCAATGGCGGGAATCGCTGGTTATAACCCCGTCTCCTCAACGCTCACACCAGTCATGATCACCAACCTTGCTCCAAGCGGCGGCGGCGGTCCGAGCGCGCCCCCCCTTCTCTTCACCCCCGTCGTCACCCCCGTCGTCACCCCCGCTGTCAACGTCTACGTCGACTTCGGAATCAACGCCTCGCGAGGTCGCGTACTGAGGGAATGGCAGTTCGCTGAGTCCTAAGGGAAAAGTTGTGCTCACGGCACTCATCAAGAGACTCAAACGATGAGCCTCGCTGACGGTAATTGGCTACGCGCACGACAATGTCGCGCTGGCCAAGAAGGGGGCCACCGTCGTCGCTGATTTCTTGGAGAGCCGGGCGGGCGGGCGCGTCACCGTCAAAGTTGTTCTTACCTCTCTGGTGGGAAAGGTGATGGTGATAACGACGAAGCAATAGCAATTGAGACGATGCCCAATATCGCGAACGCCGGAGACGTTGGTTACCGAGGTGAACGATCGTCTCCATTCACCGGGATTGAAGTTAGTCCTTCAAGGTCGATCAATATTGAAAATCGTTAACACATTGAACTCCGGATACTGACCAAGCGTCCGTCATCGGTCAGTGACTCTTTTCAGTGGACCATGCCAACGCCGAGGCTCTGGGCGGACGGTGATGATCAGAGTTAGCTCTTGTGACCGTGTGCGGCTATGGACAGAGGTTCCCACTCACGCCATGTCGCAAGGCGAGATTCGTAGTCCGCTGTGGCGACAGCGAGGGGACCGTCACCGAAGAAGACGCGAAGGGGAGGCGTCTCGGCGTCGACGATACGAAGTACCGCGTCGCGGGTCGCAAACGGGTCGCCCGGGGACGTTTGCCTCGTAGTGCGGGCACGGGCGCTGGCGTCGCGAGTTGCGTCGTATGCGGGAAGCGTCGTGGCGTGTTTCGCTGAAGAACCACCCCAGTCGGTTGCATAGCCTCCCGGTTCAATGATGGTGACCTTAATCCCGAAGTCGGCGACCTCGAGGGCGAGCGACTGACTGATTCCCTCGAGTGCCCACTTGGAAGCGTGGTACATGCCGATGTTGGAGAACGCCGAGATCCCGCCGATCGAGGTGACCTGCAGGATGTGGCCGTTCCTTTGTTCGCGAAGATAGGGAAGTACCGCTTGCGTGACCCAGAGCGCGCCAAAGAGATTGGTCTCAATCTGGTCTCTGGCTTCTTGCTCGCTGAGCTCTTCGACCATACCGAATTGGCCATATCCCGCGTTGTTGGCGATGACGTCCAGGCGACCGAAGTGGCTGTGGCCTTGGCGAACGGCGTCGAAGACGGCGTCTCGATCGGTCACGTCGAGGGTAAGTGCCAACACTGACCCGTCGTATTTTGCGACGAGGTCATCCAGCGAGCGCAGGTCGCGCGCTGTCGCCACGACGTTGTCGCCTCGGTCGAGCGCCGCGAGTGCCCACTCGCGACCAAAACCGCGCGACGCGCCAGTAATAAACCAAGTTTTGGACGTCATTACGTTTCTCCTTTAGACGGCGCCGGCGTAGAGATATCACTGAACGCGTGTTTCGTGGAGTACAGCATAAAGGTCCCCTCTTCCCGGACATTGCGTTTAAGCGCAATGATCGTCGAATCGACGAACGTCATTTGACCTGAGTCTGTCGAATCTCAGGGCATTCTCAGCACCGTTCCCGGCTACGATTTCGACGCTGGACGTTGTTGGATTGTCCACCGATTCCATTGCACACCGAACTGAAACATAGGTATGGCGCCTTCACCACATCGTGAGGAATCTTTGTCGACACGAAGCGCCAACGGCCGTCGCGTTCGTGGCTCGATCGTCTTGAGTCTTTTCATTCTCGCGGGACTTTGCAGCGAGTTGGTGCCCACTCCGCAGTACGCGGGAGCCAGCGGCGTCCAGAATCAGGCTCTCGTCCCAGGATCTAGCCCGAGCAATGGTTGCCCCTGGGTGGCCCAGTCACAGCGCCGGAGTCCGAGTCCGTCGTCGCTTGCGAATGAAGTGCTGTCCAAGATGACGCTCGCTCAGAAAGCTTCGTTCGTCGTATTGTCCACTCATCCTCCATTGGAGAACAGCAACAGCGGTATTCCCTCGCTGTGTATTCCAGAGCTCTCACTTTCTGATGGGCCGAGCGGAATTGCCGGCAGCCTTCCTGGCGTGACACAGTTCCCCGCACCGATCGCCATCGCCGCTACTTTCGACCAGTCGATTGCTCGAGCGCTCGGACAGGCGGTGGCGACGGAAGCTCGGGCGAAAGGAATAGAGGTCATCCAGGGGCCGAACATCAATCTGGCTCGAGTGCCCCAGAGCGGACGGACCTTCGAGACGTTCGGCGAGGACCCCTTCCTCACCAGTGTCATCGGGGTGTCGTACATCGAGGGAGTTCAATCCACCGGCGTCATGGCGAACGCCAAGCACTTCACCGCGTACACCCAAGAGACGGCACGGGTTCGGCTGAATCAGATCGTATCGAAGCGCGCGCTGGCCGAGGTCTACAACGTGCCGTTCAAGGCGGCAGTTGAGCAAGCGCACGTCGCGTCACTCATGTGTTCGTATGGGCTGCTCAACGGGACCAACACGTGTTCGGACCCGTACCTCTACTCAACGCTGAAATCCTGGGGATTTACCGGCTTCGTTCGCTCGGACCTTTCAGCAGTAAAGAACGTGGCGAAGGCATTTCGCAATGGTATTTCGCTGATTAAACCTGGATCGCCGCAGTCAATAGCGCGCATGGTCGAGACGGGATCGTTGCCCATAAGTGACTTGAATCGTGCGGTGCGAACGGTTCTCACTTCAATGTTCGCCTACGGACTCATCGCGCACCAGCGCGGAAGGTCTCTCCTCGCCTCCGTCACCAGTCCGGCGCACGCCACGATTGCCCTGCGCGCGGCAGAGAGCAGCATTGTTCTCTTGAAGAACTCGAGGTCGCTCCTTCCACTGTCGAAGAACGTCAGCTCCGCGGCGGTGATTGGTACCGATGCGGGTCAAAATCCTTTGGTGTCCGGGGGTGGAAGTTCCCAGGTCCGCGCTCCGTTCGTGATCACGCCACTGAAGGCTCTTCGTTCGGCGTTGGGAAGTCGCGTGAAGGTGACCTACGACCCCGGGGGACCACCGACACTGGACTTTGGAAAACTGAACGACGTCGACATCATCAGCGGTACGCCGCTTAGGTTGGTGGCGCCGATCAAGCCGGTCGGCGAACTCGGCAAGGCGGACATTGCGATCGACCTCGATCCGAAAGTGAACGCCGTGGTCGCCACGGCGACGCGTCCCGGTCATGGCGAAGGCTGGGACAGATGGGGTTTCACCGTTCGCGCCAGGCGGACGGGAACGTTCGAGATCTCCTTTCAACAAAACGGCGACACATGGCTCTACCTCAACGGTCAGCAGATTTTGGCGTCACCGGGTCTCCACGCTGTCAACGACATGTCGACCACCGTGCAGTTGGTTTCCGGGAAGCGTTACACGTTCTCACTCATGTGGTTCCAGCTCAATAATCATCCGGCGCCCAAGTTCAGCATGATTGACGTCACGCCCCAGATCACGGCCGCCGTCGCTGCCGCGCGAAAGGCGAAGGTGGCCATTGTCTTCGTGGGTGATCACAACGCCGAAGCGGCTGACCGTGCAGGTCTCGGTCTGCCCGGCGACGCCAACGCCCTTATTGCCGCCGTCGCCGCCGTCAATCCCCGTACGATCGTGGTGCTCAACACCGGAGGCGCCGTGCTCATGCCGTGGCTGTCGAGCGTGGCGGGCGTCGTCGAAGCGTGGTACCCCGGACAAGAGGACGGAGCGGCAATCGCGGCGATCCTCACGGGAGCCGTGAATCCGTCCGGTCGGCTGCCCATCACGTTCCCGGCGAGCACCTCCGCGATGCCCGCGGGAAGGGTCAAGCAGTTTCCCGGCGTGAACTCCGTCGTGAACTTTGGCTCGGGTCTCGACGTTGGCTACCGGTGGTACCAGATCAACAAAGTGGCTCCGCTCTTCGCGTTCGGCTACGGCCTGAGTTACACCACCTTCAAACTCACCAATCCCGTGGTCCAGAAAAGTCCCGCTGGGGTCACGGTGCAAGTCACGGTGGCGAACGCGGGAAATCGTGCGGGCGCTGACGTTGTGCAGGTGTACGTGAATATGCCAAGTTCCACCGGGGAACCGCCCAAGCAGTTGCGCGCGTTCGCGCGAGTCAATCTTGCGCCATCGACGTCGAAGCCTGTCACCATGACGATCCCTTGGTCTGGATTTCAGATCTTCAAACACGGTTCACTCACGACCATGCCGGGTACGTACGGAATCGACATCGGTCAGTCGTCCGCGGACACGCCACTTCACCTCAGCGTGGATCTCTAGCCGCTTTAGCCAGCGAGAGCCTTGCGGAACGCGCTCCCGTTCCAGTAAACCTTGGCGCGCAGAATCATCCCCTCCGTCGACACTTTCAAGACGTCAATCCCGTCAGTTTTCGCTATCGCACGGGACGTTGAGACTGCAAGCATGTGTCAATGAACGGCCCCGGACCCTTCGCACGCGTGAGCGAAAACGACTTCAATCTCCACGTGTCGGGCAACCGAACAAGGTCCGCTTNNCTTCGTCGGACCAGCGAACGCAATTCTTAACGCCAGGGCGCGTGGGCGAGCATGGCTGCCACGTTGTTGGCCGGTACAGCAGGTGAGAAGTAGAAGCCCTGACCGAGTTCACAACCGAGAAAACGAAGGCGTTCGAGCTGTGCTTTGGTTTCGATACCCTCGGCGATCATCGTCATGTTCAGTTTGTTGCCGAGGGTCACGATGGCCTCGAGCAAGGTGTCGTTACGAATGCTCTCGCTCGCGGGACTAACGAAGGACTGATCAATTTTGATGATCCTCGGGCGCAGAAGCGCGAGATAGGAAAGTGAGGAGTACCCGGTTCCGAAGTCATCAAGCGCGAATCCAATCCCGAGGTGAATGAGCCGCCCCATGACGCTCATCGTTTCGGCGACGTTGTGTAGTGTCACGCTCTCCGTGATCTCGAGCACGAGGTTCTCGGGGGCCAATCCGCTCGACAGCAGCGCGCTTTCGATCATCGGTACGAGCCCGAGGTCGTGGAACTGGTGCGCCGAAAGGTTGACGGTGACAAAAGGCTGACCGCTTTCGCCACCCGCGCCCCTCCAGGTACTGGCCTGCGCCACTGCCTCATGTAGAGCGAAAAAGCCGAGTTCTAAAATGAGGTCGCTCTCTTCCGCGAGGGGAATGAAGACGTTGGGCGAGACCAGACCCTGATCGGGGTGCTGCCAGCGCATGAGTGCCTCAAAGCCGACGACGTCGTTGGTTGAGAGATTGACAATCGGTTGATAGTGCATCGACAGTTCGCTGGCGGCGAGCGCTTGCTCAAGTTCTTGAACCAGCGTGAAGCGGCCGACGGCCTGTTGGTGCATCCCGGAGCTATAGATAGCGAAGTGACCTTTTCCTTCGCGTTTCGCTTCGTAGAGGGCGACGTCGGCGCTCTGGACCACTTCGGTCGTGCTCTTGCTCGTTTTGTCCCAGACCACCACCCCAAGGCTTGCGTGCTGATCGATCGTCGCCCCGGCGAATGAGAACGGCTCGACGAGGGTGGTGAGTAAGCGTGTGGCGATGATTTCCGCTTCCTCTGGAGACTTCAGTCCCTCGGCCAAGTAGAGAAACTCGTCGCCTCCGAATCGACAGAGTGTGTCGGAAGCGCGCGTCACCTCTTCGAAGCGGCGTGAGACCGCGATGAGCAACTGGTCACCGACGAGGTGGCCGTTCGTGTCGTTCACCGTCTTGAAATCATCGAGGTCCAAGATCAAGACGGCGCCGAGCCCACCTTGGCGAGCCACCCTCGCGTGAGCCTGGGCGAGCCGGTCGTCGAAGAGTGCTCTATTCGCGAGTCCCGTGAGGGGATCGTGCAGCGCTTGGTGTGAGAGTTGAGCGGTCAGGGCACGTTCCTCGGTGATGTCGCGCACTGAGGAGACGAAGTACAGGGTCTCTCCTTTTTCATCACGGGCTGGCGACATCGATACTTCAGCTGCCACCGTTCGTCCGTCTTTGTGCTGAAATCGTTTGACGTAACGAATCCGATCAATCTCGCCGGAGGTGATGCGGCGGTAGACCTCTTCAGTGACGCCGACGTCGTCGGGGAAAGTGAACACTTTCGAGTCGAAACCGAGAAGTTCCTCCCTCGTTCTACCGACGATCTCGCAGAAGGCGTCGTTCACCGCGAACAACAGACCCTTCTCGCTCGTGAAGACCATGGGCGCCATATTGTCCTCGAACGCCAAGCGAAAGCGCTGCTCGCTCTGCGCCATGGCCGTGGCGGCCAGACTCTCGATCTCGACGGCGCGCGATTCGGCATCACGACGGGCGCGATCCAGTGCTCTTGTGGCGCTGTTGTCGCGGATCGACGCGACCGCCCACGAACGACCCTCGAACGTGACCGGTGAGAGGGAGAAGTCAACGGGCAGTTCGCTGCCGTCGCGGCACAGGACAGTGAGATCTTGCCCGGTCGACAGCAGCCGGCCGCTCGAGTCGCGTCCATCCTCGCGCCGCGCCGCGTCCTCCTGGTCTCTGAGGTGAGGCGGCACGAGCATGGTGACGTTTTGACCGACGAGTTGATTGGACGTGTAGCCAGTGAGGATCGTCAGCATGTCGTTGACGTGGAAGATCACCCCATGCTCGTCGAGCAGGGCCGTGCCGTCCGGCAGTGCCTCGAGCAAATCTGGCCAAGAGAGGGAACTGTCTTTCCCTTTGCTCACGACTCGCTCGATTCCGTCTACCTCGCTCCTCGAGCGACATGCGACTACTCAGTGCATACTGCCACACGAAGCAAACCGCCTTCAAGGTCGGGAAACTTCAACGAACTACGTCTCTGGAAGAATTTGCGTCGACGGGCACTTCCTGGGCCAATTCATTTGGGAATGGTCGTGAAGTCGATGCCGCAGGCTCGTCGGCACTACGGCGTGAAAACTCAAGGGCTCGCCGGCGAGAAGGCGGTCGATTGTTGAGTTCGAATTTCTGTGTCCGTGACCTACGCGACTGTCCAGAGAGACTTTGCGCTCGTCTTCGACGTCTTAAGTAGGTCTTGATCCAGGGTCACCACGATTCGCCCGACGTTGAACGTGAGCGGAACTGACCGCCGCCGTCCGCAGTGTTTTTGAGTTGATACGTCGAGCGACGTGCTACTGGACTCGCTTTCGAAGAAGATTTCGAATGGGCATCGGAATGAACCGTTTGACCATAGCGGTTTGATGACGCAAGCGCGCCAGATCTTGTACGTCCACGGCACGTTGGGTTTCGAGCGCGGCCAGCATGGTCCTCAACTCTTCGACTCGGGCCTCGAGGGCCTCGTTGCGCTTCACTTCGTCGCGGTGTTTGTCGACCAGCTCGACCAGATCCGTGGAAAGTTTCTCGAGCGCCCTGGTCCCATCGTCTCGAACTGCTTTGATCACGAACTGATAGGTCTCCGACTCGCGGTCATGGAGGACTGCCTCGAGCACCTCGTCGCCGACGTCGCTCCGTTGCATCCCGATCTCAGTGCCAAAGACGGGCACAATCACGCGACTCACTTCAGTGACGACTAATCCAGCTTTTCTCACAAGATCGATAAGGCTGTCCTTGGTGAAGAAATAAATATGCGTTCGGTCGAGGAGTCCACTCTCGGTGTAGGGGAACGCGCCCTTCATCAAGGCAATCTTCACGTCGGCGTGCGCAATATTCGGAACTGAAACGACGACGATGCCGGCGGGGCGCAGATGCTTCACCGAGTTGGTGAGTGCCGCGAGGGGATTCTTCAGGTGTTCGAGTACGTCGCCGAAGAGGATGGCGTCGAAAGAATCACCGTTTAACTCGTCCCAGAAACCGTCGTCGTCAAGATCTCGAACAATTACTCGCTCGAGCCACTGCATTGCTGGCTCGACAACCGACGCGTCATTTTCGATCCCGACCACGGTGCAGCCTTGAGCCATGAGCATCTCACTGACGTGTCCCGAAGCGCAGCCGGCTTCCAACACGCGCTTGTTGAATCCGACCATGCGAAGCATGAGGGCGTGGGAGTTGTTGTCATCGTCTGGATTGATAGCGGTGTGATAGTGAGAACGCATCAGAGAAAATCTACTCCGGCTCGTTTCACTGCCGGTATTTCGTTTGTCAGAGCGTCCAGGCTGGGCAGACTGAGGGTCCCGGACGAGTTCAAGAAACTTTGATGACACCGCTGAGGGAGGTGATCGTGAAAGCGGAAAGTGGGAACTTACCCGATATTTTGGTGACGCCGATCCTCCCCACGAAGGTGAGTGCAAGAGTTCCCATCGACGATGCACGAATTGATCCAGTGGCGTTGAGGGTTCGATTCCCGACGGAACCTTTTGCCGTGAACGTTACGGCGTTTGCGTTGATGCCTTCGACGAGCACGACGTGAAGATTGAGGCCATCAATCAATCCCTTCAACACGTAGCTCGTCGCGTTGGGATTTGGTTGGGTCATCTGGCCGCTGAAGTGATACTTTCCCAACGCGCCGGCGAGTGAAGTTCCTGCGGCGCTCGTGCCCCACGAGACGCGGAATTTCAAGTTTCCTTTTTGAAGGGCGATCGTCTTTGGCACTGTCGTGGCCCCGACGCCACTCGCGTTGAGTCCGATGAAGCCAAAGGTCATCACCGACGCCGACATCGCGACCGCGGCGAGTCGACGTCGAAATTTCGTGCCTGTCGCCACCGGGACCACCTTTTATATAAAGCCCCCGCGTAACTTGACGATAACCGAGTGATGAAATTTGAAAACCGCACTTCTTGGAGTGTTGCGGTACATCAATGAATCATTCACTATCTCACGAACACCTCCACGTGCTCTCGACCAGATCGTCAGTCACTTGTCGACGTGAGAGCGACTTGGTACGATCACGAAAAAATCAACTTGTGATCAAAGAAACAGGGGTAGTGCGATGACGAAGGAAGTCGAGTGTCCACCTTGTGGAGAGACGATCACCGGAGCCACCGACGATGAACTCATCGCCAACGTCGTAGGACACGCAAAGATTCATGGACTCGCGATTCGTGACGCGGATCGCGACGAGATCCTCGCTTCGGCACGCGAGATTTAGTCTTTACTTCGTCCTCTGCACGTCGACGGTGTTTAGGCGGATGCGCCGTCAGGGAATCTTCAGTGCCTTGGTAACGGGAGTGGGGCGACCAATGACGTAGCCCTGAACGTAGTCAACACCGAGTACCTATATGGTCAATCGCACCATCGTAGACCGCGGAGAACCTCAGTTTCCGCCGCGATTTCTCGCTGCTCGAGAGCCCCAGCGCGGCGGTATGAATATCGCTATGCTGACAAAAAATCAAGGACGACGTTCAAAGTCCGAACCAATTCAGGAGGGGCAACGTGAGCGATGTTTCGAATGGACCGGATTGGTGGCAAGCGGCCGACGGCAAGTGGTACCCGCCGGGACAACAACCAAACGCTCCGTCCTCGGCGCCACCACCGCCCTCCGGGTATTCACCACGCACCTCCAGCGCTTCATCGAGCAAGTCGTCATTTGCGTTTGACATGAAGAAGTGGACCCAGCCCGAACGAATTACCGCTTTCGCCTCGCTGGTACTACTGATCTCGCTGTTCCTACCTTGGTTTACCTACAATTTCGGAATTGGATCGGTGTCCGTCGATGGACTCTGGCACGGCTGGATGTACCTCGTCTTCATCCTCTGCTTGGTCATCCTGGTGTACCTGGTCGCTAAGGCCAGTTACGCAGAGGTGCCCTTCAAAGTCCCCATGGCGCAGGAGCAACTGTTGCTCTACGCGACCGTGATAAACCTCGTGCTGACGGTGCTGGCCTTTGTCTTCAAGCCAGGTGGCATTGGATTCAGTGGCATCGGGTGGGGCTATGGTGCGTTCGTGGGTCTCGCGGCGGCGGTCGTGGCCGCAGCTCCGCTCGGCGTGCCCGCCATACGAGCTCGGCGCGGCTGAGGAAATCAGCCAGTCCCCGCCGATCGAGGCCCTGGACGATAGTTTTCTCCCGCGATTGAGTGCGTCGTCGCGACTCGGTTCATCGAGGGCTCGTAGGTCTCGAACCGAGTTTTCTACCGATTGACCGAGGTAAGAATCACGGCTGACGGCTGTGAAGAAGTGGGCCATTCACCAAAATGATTGAGAATGGGTCCGCTCTACGCGGCGCGGCGTTGCGACTCATTGGCGTCGTGAATTCGCCGATGAGCGATCGGTTGAATCTCGCGGTGGTAGTCGGCCCGCCGGCGCCTGTGCTTCGCCATCGACAGTAGCGACAGCAGCATGGTCATGAGTCCGCCGAGCATGAGTGCGTAGCCCATGAAGTAGGACGACAATAGATTTTGGCAATTCGGGCTGACACCCGTTCCCGTCAAGGGACTTGAAAGGGCACCGCACGCGGCGTTTGCCGGGGCAGTTCGAAGCAGAAGCCATAACCCAGCCGAGAGCGTCGCTAGGCCGAGAAGCAGGAATGATTTTTTCATTACGACCCAAATCTAGGTTGTGCCTGTGTTTTTCCGTGGCATTTGTTGTTGATATTTTGTTACAAAAGTGGGGGAAACGTGTTGTTTCCGGCGATGCCAATCGTGGAACATCCGTACAGCGCCCGAGAAGGCCAGTATTACTACGGGAATTGAGACGGCAACCCTGTGCCTAACGTCCTGTCAACGCGGCGAACATCGGTACCCTTCGAGGAACGACTGCACGTCAACAGAGTGGCACTGGGAGCTTTCCATGAGGAAGGTTTCGCTCGAAATGCTGATCGGTACGGGTTACTTATTCGACCGAAGGAGCCACGAGTGTTTTCACGTTGGCTTTGAAGGAGAGTTTGTCCGCGGGCGACGGTCGACTGATGTAGTAACCCTGGGCGAGGTCGCAACCGAGATCGCCGAGTAAGTCGAGGGTTTCCACATCTTCAATACCCTCGGCAACGACGCGTAGTCCCATATCGTGTCCCAGGTTGATGGTCGCACGTACGAGTTCCATCTCACGTCCGTTGCCCTCGGCACTGAGTGAGGTGATAAACGTGCGGTCGAGTTTTAACTCACCGACGGCCAAGCTACTGAGGTAGGCGAGTGAGGTGAAGCCCGCGCCGAAGTCGTCGATCGACACCACGACGCCGAGGTCGCGGAGCTGCAAGATGACGGCTTGGGCCCGCAAAAAGTCGGTGATGATGGTCGTCTCCGTGATCTCGATGACCACCGACTCGCCCGGAAGGTCGTGTAGTTCGAGGAGTTCCTTGATGAAACCGAGAAAGCCCTGTTCCAAGAGGTCGGACGTCGCCACGTTCACCGAGACCGCGAGGTTGCGACCCGAGGCGCGCCACGCGGCGCACTGGGTAAAGGCCTCATTCAATACCCACTTGGTGAGCGGCCACATCAGGCCGGACTCTTCGGCAAGGGGCAGGAACTTCATGGGTGGCACCAAACCAAGCTTCGGGTGCGGCCATCGCACCAACGCCTCCACTGCCAAGATCTCACCCGTCTTCAAGTCGAGTTGAGGCTGATAGTGAAGGACGAATTCGCCCTCCTTGACCGCTTGGCGAAGTTCGTCGAGCAAGTTGGGCTGGTCTTGGCCGCCGTCAAGTTCGTGGTCGTAGAAGGCGAAGGGTGTGTTGCCCAGTTTGGCACGATACATCGCGACGTCGGCGCACCACATCAAGCTCGGTCCGTCGTTGGCGTTCGAGGGCACTAAGGCGATGCCGATACTGGCACCGATGGTTGCTTTGATCTTGTTCAACGTGAAGGGTTCTTCGATCCCTTCGATAATTCGTCGAGCGACGACGATGGCGTCGTTGGCGTTGGCGTCCATCAGGACCACCGCGAGTTCGTCGCCGCCCAGTCGGACCACCGAGCCGGAATTACCCACGGCGCTCGTGAGTCGTGGACCGAGTTGGCGCAGAAGTTCGTCGCCAGCGGGATGGCCAAAGGAGTCGTTGATTTCCTTGAAGTGATTGAGGTCGACGAAGAGGAAGGCCAACTCGCGCGCGTCGGCCATTGAGCCTTCTTGATCGGCGAAGAAGAGGTCGAGAACCTGAGAGAGCAAGCGACGATTTCCGAGGCCCGTGAGTTCGTCGGTGTGGGCTTGACGGTGGCGTTCTTCCGTCAGCATACGAAGACTTCGGGCCGATATCGCAAGTCGAACGCCGACGGTCATGAGCGTCGCGACCGCGAGCCACAGCGCAACGCGACTGATGTTGTGCAGGGTGCCCACGATCAAGATGACGAATCCGCCAGTGGCGGCGATGCCGGGAAAGAGGAAGCTGGACACCTTTTGGGGACGGAGTGGATCCAGGCGGCGCGTCGGCAACCAAACGGACGCCGAGATGAGCAGGATCGCAACTGGCCAGGCAATCGCGTTCGCGGTGCTACCAAAGCGTGAGGCCACTCCCGAGGACTGGAAAAGGTTGAAGGTGTCGCCGACGACGATGGCGCTGAGTCCCGTTGCGAGCATGTACCACTGCCTCGATGCACCTCCCGAGAGCAGTACCGTGCCGCCGATGACGAGGAGGAGCAACAACAAGTCGCCGATCGGATAGGCCAAGTTCGTGGCCGTGGCCAGTGAACTTCCGCCGGTGGCGTTTTGGATGCTGTGGAAAGCGAAGGCCGCGCACAACGTTGAGGCGCCCAGACCGGCCACGACGCCGTCGAGCCAGTTCGGACGGGCGAGTCGCCCGAGCCCGCGCTGGAGGATGATTACGGTGGCCACGTAGGCCAGGGGGTAGAACAGGAGATAAAAGGCGTCGGCGCCCGATGGCGTCGGCACCGTGGCGCCGCTGACGGACTCTGTCGTGAGGACGATGTCGCCGAGCGACCACGAGAGCAGGCTGAAACCGAGAAGCAAGGGCATACCTCGGCCCGGTCGCCGGGCGAGGCCCTTGTAGATGCAGAACAACGACGCAACGAACTCGAACGCGGCGACCGACCATCCGTCGAGCCAGACTCGGTGTTCGTCGGGACCGCGCACCAGTAGTGAAATGAAATAGGCGACCAGCAACACTCCCAGGAAGGTGTACCCAGCCCATACCAACGTTTTCTGACGACGCGTCTCTACCCCGCCGAGTGGGGGTTCAATCGATGGCATCTCGACGCTGGTTGGAGAACCGGGCGACTGGCCAACGGGTGAGCCATTTTCGAAGCGAAAACGTCCGCCATGACGTCTTTCTTCGTCTACTGGCACCATTTGACCCCCCGTCACGTAGTGTCACCTGCAAGAAAAAACTTTTCCGGCATGTTGTCAAAGTCTTTCGACTGATCATCAAAGTGTTCTCAACGAGCTGCCAACGTGGACCCATTTTAAGACGCGGCCAAGCGAAAACGTGGCATTTGTACACTCTTTGTTTACCGGTTTGAACAGGGGTTTCTCAACTATTTCGCCTCCTCGAGTCGTTCCACTTGTTGGCGCGACGTGGTGACTTCCAACAAGCTTTGGTCGTGCGCTGAGGTTGCCCAACGAGAACGGGACCAATTCCCAGACGGGTCAAATTCCGTGAATCTTCAGGGGTTTTACGGGGCTACTTCGGCGCCGCGGCGTGCGCTAAGGCTTCGTTTCGACTATCGAAGCCCACAATTTCATTGACGAGGCCGTCGTGCACGGACAACAGTTGCCACCGCAGCGCTTGGCCGCCGCGTTTTTGAGATTCACCAGTACCTCGGACGACGAGACCGACGAGAAGTTGGTCTCCTAGGACGGTCACCTCGGAGACCGTGGCCGTGGCGCCGGACGCTTTTCCTCGTTCGTACCAAGCGAGGACCTGCTCTCGATTTTGACACGGTGGCGAAGGATCGTCTGGTGGGCCCCAACGGACGTTAGCGTCGAGCGAATCGGTGAAGACTGCGAGGTCCGCTGATTCGAGCGCCACCCTCACTTGATGTGCGAGATGTTCCATCGATTCCGGATTCTCCACTCTTGGACTCCGCCCATCAATGAGCTGATGCTCTTGTCAGGGGATTGTACTGCCCGCGATTGGTGCGTCGTCGGGCAAGGCCGTCCTGTCGCCGCGAATCACGTCCATCCACGCTTCAACATCGCCGGCACGTCGTCGTTCGCGATCGCGGCCGACCAGAGGAAACCCTGACCTAACTCACAGCCGAAGCTACGAAGACGCTCGAGTTGGGCGCTTGTCTCAATTCCCTCGGCGAGCATCGTCATGTTGAGTTTGTGACCGAGCGAGATGATCGCCTCCAACAGCGCGTCGTTGCGAGGATTCTCAAACGAGGGGCTCACGAAGGATTGGTCGACCTTGATGATCTTGGGCTGCAGGAGGGCCAGGTAGGAGAGTGAGGAGAATCCGGTACCGAAGTCGTCCACCGCAAAGAAGATGCCGAGACGACTGAGCTGTTCCATCACGTTCATGGTCTCGGAGACGTTGAGGAGCATCACGCTTTCCGTGATCTCGATGATCAACTGGTCTCGCGTGAGCTGGTGGTCTGCGAGGACCGTTTCGATGATCGAGACGAGGCCCGGGTCGTGAAACTGTCGCGCCGAAAGATTCACCGAGACGTAGAGATCCTTTGCCTGGTCAACTGACTGCCTCCAGGAACTTGCTGCCGCGACCGCTTCTCTAAGTGCGAAGTAGCCCAAGTCCAAGATGAGATCGCTCTGCTCGGCGGCGGGAATGAAGACGTTCGGAGGTACCCACCCTCGCACCGGGTGGTGCCACCGCATGAGGGCTTCGAAGCCAACAATCTCCGTGGTTGCCAGATCGATGATGGGCTGATAGTGCATCTTGAGATCACCGGAGTGCAACGCTTGGCGCAACTCTCGAACGAGTTCGAAACGGTCGACCGCCTGTTGGTGCATGCTCGGAGTGAAAAGGACGGATCGGCCTTTGCCCTCGCGTTTTGCTTCGTAGAGGGCTACGTCGGCGTTCTGGACGAAGTCGGTCGTCTCGGACGTTGTCACGTCCGAGACGGTCACGCCAATACTCGCGTGCTGTTCGACCTGCGTTCCCGACACGAAGAAGGACTCGGTAAGAGCGTCGAGCAGGCGGGTCGCGGTGAGTTGCGCATCGGCCGGCGCACGGAGACCTTCGGCCAAGTAAAGGAATTCGTCGCCTCCGAAGCGACACAGGGTGTCCGTAGCGCGGGTTACTTTCTCCAAGCGGCGGGCCACTAGCTTCAGTAGTTGATCGCCCGCGAGATGGCCGAGCGAGTCGTTCACGCCCTTGAAGTCGTCGAGGTCCAAGAGGAGCACGGCGAACTGCCCTCCATCACGAGCGATCTTGGCGTGCGCTTGCTCGAGCCGGTCGTTGAAGAGCGCACGGTTCGAAAGCCCGGTCAATGTGTCGTGGAGTGCTTGGTGAGAGAGCTCGGCGGCGAGCGTACGCTCATCGGTGATGTCGCGCTCGGAGATGACGTTGTAAAGAATGTTGCCGTCTTCGTCACGCGCCGGTGAGCGCAAAACCTCGACGTAGATCAGGCGACCGTCTTTTCGCACGTAACGCTTCACGTAACGTGAATGACCCACTTCGCCACGAAGAATACGCTGGAGGGAGTCTTCAGTGATGCCGATGTCTTCGGGATAGGTGAACGGCGTTGAATTCTGGCCGAGAACTTCTTCACGGGTGAAGCCAATCATGGTGCAGAACGCGTCGTTGGCGGCAAAAACGCGGTCGTTGAGATCCGTGAAGATCATGGGTGCCATATTGTCCTCGAACGCGAGGCGGAATCGTTCCTCGAGTGCCTCGAGCTGCTTGACGTACTTCGTCTGCTCGGTGATGTCTCGACCATTGACGATGATGCCGGCGACGGCGGCGTTGTCGAGGGCGTTGGTCGATACCAATTCTATTTCGCGAATCTCTCCGTTGGCCGTGATCGTCCTCACCGTGTCGCGAATCGATCCACTCGGTGTTTGAATCAATTCCACGAAGCGCATGAACACTCGTTCGACGTCGTCTGGATGTAGGTACTTGAAGGCGTCAGTACCGATACCCTCTTCGTGGGAGACGCCGAACGTCGTCAGCGTAATCGGGTTCGCGTACGTGACCTTGCCGGTTTCGTCGACGACCAACAAGAGGTCCAACGAGTTCTGACCCACGTAAGTCAACGCCGCGAATCGTTCGTCGGAAGTGCCCATCGATTTCGACGCCTTGGACTTGGGTTTGGACTTGGATTTGGAACTTGATTTGGAGTTGGACTTTGATTTCTTCGTCGCCGGGGCGCGAGAAGCCTCTTTGACTTTGTCGGTCTTCTTCAACTTGTCAGACGTCACTCACAAATTTTACTTGGCATGACTTGGCGTCGTCGGCATGGGGAATGATCGAGCCAAGAGAGATTTCAGTTCTCATGAGCGGTGTGCCTTTTCGCGTGACGAACGCGACGGCCAGGATCGTCTATGCCTCACGTGTCGTCGTTGGTGTGCAAGTATGCGCAGTTGAGCCACTTGAGGAGATTGCGTGCCGTATTGCACCAACTGTGGGACTGAGGAACAAGATGGTCAACAGTTCTGTGGTGTCTGTGGCACTCGAAAGCCCGGTTCCTTCGGTGCGATGCCGATGCCCTCGATGTCATCCGCAACCTTTGGCTCCGACGCCGAAGTTCGCGTCGGTATCTCGCTGGGATCGACTCATCAGTCGCGATGGTCGATTCTCTTTCGCGCGATCTTGGTGGTGCCGCTCTACCTGGTTGTCCTTGGTGTCGGCTTTGCGTCATTTTTTGTCACGATTGCGGCCTGGTTTTGTGCGTTATTCACCGGACGAGTGCCCGACAGCCAGCAGCGATTTCTCACCAATGCCCTGCGCGTCTACGGCAACGTCCTCGCGTACTGGTATCTCCTTAGTCGGCGTTGGCCCGGAATCACTTTCAACGCGAAACCCGACGATCAAGTATCGATAGACATCGATCACGTCAGACTCCGACGCTGGTCTGTCTTCTTTCGCTTCGTATTGGTAGTCCCCGCGACGATAGTGTCGAACGCCGTCTACCTCGGTTCGATCCCGTTACTTCTCGTTGCGTGGGTGTGGGGCGTCGTTGCTGGTCAAGAATCGCGTCCGATACATCAAACGCTCGCCCTCATTCTGCGCTATCAGCTTCGGCTGCAGGCGTACTGGTCATTGCTGACGCCGACGCAACCCTTTCGAGGTTTCCTCGGTGACGGTGACGAGCCGTCGTCGAAGACGTCCGGAGGCGGTGTCGCGACGCCCTCGTCAACCATCAACGCGACGTTCCCTTCGCGCGTCGATCCGATCGAGGCCCAGCGTTCTTTGACGTCCACGGCAACGATGACGACACTGTCGACACGCTGGTTCGTGACCAAGGCCGCGAAAGTGTTGATGGTCCTTGTTCTGGTTGCTGGTGCACTCCTCTACTTTCTGATGCCCACTTTTGAGAGTCCACTGATTGTTCGGATGCAGGACTTCGTCTCGCGTGGCGTCGTCACCACGTCGCACACCGTCACGCTCAACGTCATGCGCAGATTTGAAACGTCGACGGGCGGCTGTCGGGGGACCTACATGCTGGAGTGTCAACAGCGAGCTGCGACGTTGGCGTACCCTCGCTTGAGCGAACAGTCAACGTTGCTACTGTCGAACAACATCTTCGTTCCTTCCAATGCGCTGACGTTCGTGAAGAAGTACGAGCTGGCTCTCGGCACTTTGGAGTTCGAACTCCTCACCGTTCAGAGCTCGAGTTCGATCGCATCGCAATCGCGCGTCGTGAAGTTCGACGTACCGGCGACGTTGTCACAAGTGAACCGTGACTTCAACGTCGCCGAAGCACGTCTCGGTGCTTGAATCCAGCGACACGCTCGGATGGGACTTCGCCGCGCGATGTCGGCTCGCCCGTGCGGGTTTGTACTGCCGATGATGTCGGACACTCGCTGCGACAGACTGGAGACGTGAGCGTGAGATGTAACGACGAGCCGATGGGTGCTCATGCTGCGAGGTAAATCGCGACCGGTCCTCGTGAGCGCGCTGCTCGTATCGTTGATTGGCTCGTCGTTGGTTTTCTTGCTCGCCCTCAATTCCGCTGGCGAGGCCGGCGCGTCGAGCGCGGGTTCGTGGACGGTGTACCACGGCGACGTCGGGGGTACTGGCGTCTCGACGGGACTCAAGAGCGTCGACACCTCGAAGAGGGCGTGGACGTCGCCGTCCTTGAACGGTCAGATCTTTGGTGAGCCTCTCGTATATTCAGGGCGCGTGTACGTCGCGACACAGAACGACATGGTGTACGCACTCTCGTCGACGAACGGACGCATTGTCTGGTCACGGCACGTGGGCAGTGCGGTGCCCTCGTCGAAGTTGCCGTGCGGCAATATCTCGCCGTCGGTCGGCATCACTGGGACACCGGTGATCGATCCATCGAGAAACGAGATCTTCGTCGTGGCCGACGTGCTCGTGAACGGTAGACCCGAACACGAACTCCTGGGTCTGAATACCACCTCTGGTGCGCTAGAGCTCAAGCAACGTGTGGATCCGCGCGGTGCCGATCCCGCGGCCCTGCTGCAGCGCACGGGCCTCACGCTCGACGCTGGTCACGTGGTGTTCGCGTATGGGGGCAATTACGGCGACTGCGGCTCGTACCGCGGTCGCGTGGTTTCGCTGAAGGAGACGGGTTCGACGCCCACCTTCTTCACGGTTGACGCCAACGGCAGCAACGCCGGGGGCGCCGTCTGGATGGGTGGCGCGGCACCGGTCGTAGACGCGCAGGGCAATATCTGGGTCAGCGTGGGCAACGGTTCAGTGCAATCGAGTGGACAGGCCTACGACGACAGCGACTCGGTGCTCGAACTCTCCGCTACCCTTCGACTGAAGCAGTACTTCGCGCCCGCCACGTGGGCCCAGGACAACGCCAGCGACTACGACATGTCGACGGCGCCCGCGTTACTTTCGAACGGCCAAGTCGTCGTCGCTGGTAAATCTCCGACGGTCTACTTGTTGAACGGTGCGCACCTCGACGGCATTGGCAACGAAGAAGCGAGCCTGTCGAGTGTTTGTGGCAACGACACCGACGGGGGAAGCGCCGTCGTCGGTACGACGGTCTACCTACCTTGTCTGACCGGTCCCGTCGCCCTTCGGGTGACGACGTCGCCTCCAGCACTCAAGGTTCTCTGGCAGTCGAGCGTGGGTGGGGGACCCGTGGTCGTCGCCGCGGGCTTGATCTGGACGATCGGACAGAACGGCGTCCTGTACGGACTCGACGCCTCGACGGGTCACGCGCGTCAGCTGGCCTCTATCGGCGTGCCGGCCAATCACTTCCCAACGCCGAGCGTCGGCGATGGTCTCGTACTTGCGGCGTCGGCAACTCGAGTCGTCGCCTTTCACGCGAGCGTCGCTCCTTAGGTCAACTCCTTCACGTTCGGCGTTATCGCGTTGACGGAGTTTCTCCGACTCGTCACGAGTTGTCTCTACGACGGCAACGACGTGGGGATGGACTGAGCGAAGGAGAATCGGTTGTCGGGGTCGTACTTGTTCTTGATTTCGACAAGTTTCTTGAGATTCGCGCCGTAGTACGCGGATTGCCAGTTGCGGAGCGTGGGGTCGATGTAGTTCTGGTAAGCGCCAGCGGCGGGATCAAAGACGTCGGCACTAAGCCAGGTCAGCCACGCTTCACCGGCGTCGATCTCTGACGTGGGCGTGTACGTCCCCCACGAATAGGTGGCCTGAATGCCGGACACCTTGTCGCGATGCACGAAGGCCGTCTTGTCGCTGGCGACGTCGTTAATGGTGCCGCCGTAGGCGTCAAAGGCAAGAGCCCCTCCGAGGGTGGGCGCGCGCGACTGGAGATTCTCGATCGCGTCAACCATGCTCTGTGCCTGCCCGTGACTCATTGGGGCATTGACGTAACTGGACTTGGCCGAAAAGGCCGATCGGCTCAGTTGACCCGCAGGGTTTTGCGGAGAGAGATGGCACGACGCGATGGCCAGCCTCGAACAACCTGCCTCGATCTCCATGGCATCGAGGTAATCGTGCGATCCGACGAAACTGTAGGAGGGCGCCGTGCCGATCAAGCGTCGAAGCGACGACAAGAGCGGCGCGAGTTCGGACGAACTGCCGCAATAGACCCCGTTCGTTTGGGCCAAAAACCCGTAGGTGCCTTGAGAGAACAGTTGACAGTCCGACCACAGTTCGTCGGGCATCGAGACGATCCACTGTTGCCACGCTTCAAGCATCGTGGCCGCCGCGGCCCACGGGAACTGCATTTTGAAGAGGGTGATCTCGGGCATTGCGTGGACGTTGAACGTGAAGGAGGTCGCCACGCCGAAGTTCCCGCCACCACCACCTTGGCAAGCCCAAAGAAGATCGGAGTGGTGATGCTCGTTCGCCTTGACGTGTCGCCCGTCGGCCGTCACGAGACTCACCGACTGAAGGTTGTCCGAGGTGAGTCCGTATTTTCTACCAAAAACACCCACGCCGCCGCCCAACGTGAGGCCCGCGATCCCGACCGTGGGGCACGAGCCGCCGGGCAGCAGTCGACCGTGATGACCCACGACGTTGTACACGTCGATGAGTTGGGCGCCCGCGCCGACGGTGGCGGTATTCGTGGTGATGTCAACGGACACGTTGGACATCCGGCTTACGTCGATGACGACGCCCTCACAGCTCGAGTAGCCGCCGTAACTGTGGCCACCGGATCGGCCGGTCAGCGCCAGATCATGTGCGGTGGCGAACTCGAGGCATCGAGAGATGTCGTCGGCGCTCTCGCAGTACGCAATGCCCTGTGGGTGGAGGTCGGCGAACTTCGAGTTGTAGAGAAGTCGGTCGATGGCGTAGGCGCGATCGGCGGGCAGTATCAACGAACCAGACAACGACGCAGCCAACTTTGACCAGTCGGCACTCGTCGCCGGACCACGGGTCGTGGTGCTGGTGGGGGCCGGGGTGGAGGAATTCGCACCGCCGCAACTCTCCAACGTCAACGACGCCGCCAGCGCGCCGGTGGTGAACGTCCCGAGTTGAAGACTTCGGCGCAAGAAGGCTCGACGGTCGAACGTAGGGTTTGCCGTCATGTCGTGACGTTATAACCGCTGAAGGCGTTTTCCTTGGTTTTGACGTCTACAACGCAACATCTGTTCACTAATCCTTAATTAAGAATTGAAGACGTTGAACGGTCGGCGGAGTTCGGCGACGGTAGCCTGCACTGTCAAGTTGTTCACGGAGCATGACGTAGGACCGAACTGAACATTTGAATTCGTGGGACCACTCGCGAACGGATTGCGAACGGTCTCGTGGCGCCGCGTACCAACGCGGCATCGAACTATAGGCGTGTAAGTAGGGGATTGTCGAGGGTGACAGAGTCAAAGAGAAAGTGGAAGAACCCATCGAGAGCACTGGCGGTGGCGTCCCTAGCGCTCGCCGGTGTCGTGCTTCCCGTCTTTGGCCTCCTTAACGAAAGTGTCGCTGGGGCTGACACCCTGTCGACCAACTTCTACCTCGACCTCGGTGGCTCGGGTTCAGTGGGCGTGCAACCCACGGTCACCTACCCTCGCGGTCAGCGAACGGCAGAGGGGTACTCGAACGATCTCGTTGCGTACGAAGCCACGCGAGGCGTGCCGTTGCAGTTGACCGAGTTGGGTTGTCCGGGCGAGACCACGGCAACGATGATGATCGGCGGCGACCACTGTTATCCGTACCACGACTCCCAGTTCAGCGAAGCGCTGACGTTTCTTCGCTCCCATCAAGAGGCCAACGGCATCGTGACGATCGATCTCGGTTTCAACGAGGTCCATCACTGTTTTCATAGTGGAGTCGTCAAGCAGACGTGCGTGGACACGCAGCTCGACGCGATACGCCAACAGTTGCCCACAATCCTCACGGGTCTAACGAGCGTGTCGGGTCCTGGCGTCACCTTCATCGGTCTCGGGCACTACGACCCCTTCTTGGCTGACGCCCTGAAGGGTCCCGCGAGTCAACAGTTCGCTGCGGCGACCGCGACCGCGATCAATTCGCTGAACGCGACGTTGCATAGCATCTACACCAGTGCCGGCGTCGCGATGGCCAGCGTCGGAACGGCGTTCGAGAGTCGCAATGTCTCTCGAGTGAGTATGGCCGGCGAGGGGATGGTGCCGCAAAATGTCGCGAGCACCTGTGAATTGACCTGGATGTGTGAACCGCCTCCCTTCGGTCCCAATCTCCATCCGAACGCCGCGGGCTACGCCATGATCGCTAGGGCGATCGAAGGTGTGCTCAAGGTTCCTTGGTAAGTTAAGCGCCCGCGTTGTCGCGAGATGCCACGGGCGTGACCTTTGCAACGCGTCCGGTTGAGGAATCTGTAGAGCAACTCACCATGGCGAGTGGCCTCGGACCTTTGACCCGGGGTACTGACGACAACGAGTTGATTGATAAGACGTTGTGTCAACAAGACCTTGCGGTCAACCGTGGTGGGAGTCACTTCGCGGCCTTTAAAATGGGGTGTACGGAGCGTACTGAGAACGTTCACAAGTAAACCGTTGCCAATACATGACTAACCTGATAAGAATTGTCATCTATAGGGACCCCTTGAGGTGAAAGGAGAGTTGTGACCCAGGAAACCAAGACTGAGTCTGGCGTTGAAGCCGTCAAACGCGCCAGTAACTACCTTCGCGGCGATCTCGCCAGCGACCTTTCGAACGAACTACCGAACGTCACGAACGATAGCGAACAACTGCTCAAGTTCCACGGGATCTACGCCCAGGACCAACGCG
>PLNQ01000129.1 GCA_003141815.1 Acidimicrobiaceae bacterium
CCGCCGACTGACGCGATGTTGAACACCACGCCGCCGTGTTCGCGCATCCAGTGACGCCACGCCGCGGCGGTGTGAATCAGCACCGAAGCCTGATTCACTTCGTAGGTCTTTTGCATCCGTCCTTAACCGATGTCGACGAGAGGTCCAAAGTAAGGGTTCGTGCCGGCGTTGTTGACGAGGATGTCGAGTGAACCGAAGTGATCCATCGTCGTGCTGACGAGGCGCGCCGCAGAGGAGCTGTAGCCCACGTGTGCGGCCACCGTCAGGACCTGTTGCGGGTCCGCGAACGTCGCGAGAGCAGCTTGGAGGTTGTCCTCACTTCGAGAAGAAATGACGACTCGCCCACCAGCGTCGACGATGCGGTGAGCGATCGCGAGTCCGATGCCGCGGCTCGCGCCCATCACCAGCGCAACACGACCGTCGAGAGAGACCTCCATGATGTTGAGACTAGGCAAGCGAAGCGTCTAACCGGCGCTGGTATTCCCTCGTCGCGCCAGCGAGTCGACAATGACGGCCGCCAACAGAACGAGTGCGGTCGCGATGTACTGGGTCGCCGCGTTCATGTTCAAGAGTGACATGCCGTTGGCGATGGTGCCAATAACTAGGCCTCCCAATACGGCATGAATCATCTTGCCATGACCACCGTAGAGGCTGGCGCCACCGATGACCGCGGCGGCGACGGCGTAGAGCACGTACGTGCCACCCTCGATGCCGGTTGAAATCCCACCAAGCCGTGACACGTACAGCAGCCCGGCAATGCCGGTGGTGAAGCCGGACAACATGAAGGCCAACAACCGAAACCTGTTCACGTTGACACCGGCGCGTCGGGCAGCCTCGGTATTGCCACCAATCGCGTAGATGTAGCGGCCGGCCTTGGTCTTGGTGAGAATGAACGTTCCAGCGGCCAGTACGAAGAGATCAATGGGAATCGCGAACGGCATACCGACCACGTGAGTGAAGCTTGATCGGTTGGCGTTAAAGACCAAAATGAGCAGCAGCCCAGCTACACCCAGCATGACGATCTTGGTGACCGTGATCCACAGGGGACGACCACCCAGACCGCTCCTTCGACGTGCGCGATCGGCGCGAAGCATCATGACGCTCAAGAGTGCCGCGACAATGATAACGAAAACCCACGTTGCGAAGGGTGTCAAGTTGCCGTTAACGAGGTTGTAGAGGACATTGTCCTGTACTGAGACCGATCCCCCGGTTCCCTGCGCGTTGATGATGTAGAGCAGTACACCTTCCAAGCCCAAGAACATCGCCAACGTCACTATGAATGAAGGAAGGCGGAATCGAATGATGATGAAGGCGCTCAATGCGCTGCACGCCGTTGTGACGACGAGGGCGAGCGGAAGGGCCAGGTACCAGTGCCACCGATAGTTGCTCGAAACGAGAATGACGGCGACGGCACCGCCCAGACCCGTCGCGTAGCCGAGGGAGAGGTCGATGTCGCCGAGCAACAATAACCAAATCTCCGCCATGCCAAGAAGAATGAAGATTGTTGACTGGACGAAGAGATTCGTGATGTTCTCGGGTGACAAGAAGACCGAGCTTCGTACTTCAAAGAAGATGACGAGAGCCGCCAGTCCGAACAAGATCGGCAGCAGTCCACTGTCGCCTTGCCAGACTCGCTTCAATTGGGCGACAAGATTCGTCGATACCTCATCCTCCGGCGTCGCGAGCGACTCAACTTCCGTGTGCGGAGTGGACACTTTCTAGCTACCTTTCAGCTACTGCGCAGGCGAGAGCGTCGAAGGGACGCGACTGGATTCACCGGTCGTGATCAATTCGACGGCACTCGCCGTGTCGTAATTGGCAATCGGACCGTGGCTGACCATGGTGCCCAGATGCATAACAGCGAGCCGGTCGGCGACGCTGAAGACGTCGGTCAGGTTGTGTGAAATGACGATCACTGCGATGCCCTTAGCCGCCAGCGTGCGAATGAGCTCGAGCACTTGCGCCGTCTGGGAAACGCCCAAAGCAGCCGTGGGCTCGTCCAGAATCACCATTTCAGATTCGCGCATCACCGCACGCGCGACTGCGACGGCCTGACGCTGTCCACCAGAGAGAGAACCGACGAGTTGTCGCACCGACTTGACTGTCGTTACCGACAGATCAGAGAGTGTCTTGAGAGTCGTCAATTCCATCTTGATCTCGTCCAGAAGACCGAACCGAGTCTCTTCCATACCGAGATACATGTTCTGGACAATGTCGAGATTGTCGCACAAGGCCAAGTCCTGGTAGACGGTCGCGATTCCTAGGTCCGTCGCGGTACGAGGGGTGTGGATATGGACTTCTTTGCCCTTCCAGAAGATCTGGCCCGCGGACGGTGCCCAGATTCCCGAGATGGCCTTGATGAGCGTCGACTTTCCCGCTCCATTGTCGCCAATAAGTGCGGTGACCTCGCCGACGGGAATGTCGATATCGACATTGCGAAGCGCTTGCACTGCCCCGAAGTTCTTGGCGATGCCGCGCATGCTCAAGAGGTGCTCGGGATCAAAGACGTCAGCCCCCGAGCCGCCTGTCCTCGTGGGTCCAGTTATGGACGTTACGGGACTCGGCGGCTCGGGGGCTGACGTCATTGTTTAGAGACTACTTAATGCCGTACGTCGTGCAATCAGTTGCGTACGTGGGCTGCGGGGAGCCCTGTACGGTTGGCGCACTCGAGGTGCAGAGGTCCGAGGCCTTGATGACCTTGTCCTTGATCACCGTCGACTGAACCTTGTCCGCAGTGACCCAGGTCGCGGTCAGCAGAACTGACTTGACCTTGGCGTGCGTCACCGTGTCAGTTGTCGTGCCATTGGCCAAGCCCGCAGGTGGATTGATACCGGCGCGCAGGTACACGGCCAACGCGACTGTCGCCTGAGCTTCAAGCCAAATCGGCTTGTAGACCGTGCCGCACTGGTAGCCAGAAATTACGTTCTGGAAACCAACGAGCGACGCGTCCTGACCGGTGAACGGCATGGTCTTTGGCTTCAGACCCTTGCTTTGCAGGTTCGCGATGATGCCCGACGCGTTGTTGTCATTGGGCGTCAACACTGCGTTGATCGACGGGTGGGCCGTGAAGGCTCCCTGGAAGTCGGTCAATGCCTGTGTCGCGTCCCACGTTCCTGCGCTCTCGAGCACCGACTGCTTGGCACCGGTGAGCGTGGTCGCCGTGGTGTTGAAGCCCGCAGCGGCCAAAACCGTGTTGTAGCCCTTGGCGAACAACGTGGCGTTGTTGTCAGTCGGTGAACCGTACGATATGTACACCACCGGATTCGTCACGTTCCACGCGGTGAGGCAAGCAACTTCACCCTTGCCAATCAAGGTACCAACGGCCACGTTGTCGAAACTGACGTAGTAAGCACGCGCTCCACCCAACGTCAAACGGTCGTAGTCAATGACCTTGACACCGTGCGCCTTGGCGAAGCCTTCAATGACGGCACCAGTGGTGGAGTCAATCGGGTCAACGATCAAGACCTTGGCACCCTTGGAGATGTCGGCCTGGGCCATGTTGAACTGCGTTGCCTGGCTGCCCTGAGCATTCTGTACGATGTACTGCTTGCTCGTCAGACCAGCGGCCTTGAGGGCCTTGATTAGGTTCGGAGCGTCAAACTGCGTGTAGCGCGCTGACGACTTCGTGTCGGGCAGGATAACGGCGATGGAGCCCTTACCCTTGTGCACAATGGTCTTGAGGTACTTCATGGTCGAGTAGCTCGTGTTGAACGTGCTGACCTTGACCGTAGGAGTACTTGCGGAACTCACCGCCGGAAGCACTGCGGCGACAAAACTGCCGACCAGTGCTACGGCCGCGAGCGCCTTTCCTGTCTTAAAATTCATATTCCCCAACCCTTCTTTGGCGCCTCTTAGCACCGATAGCTTGTTCACTTCTCGAACACCACGTGACCGCGATATTCAGTGTGTGAAAATAGCATGATAAGAGCGAGATAAATGTTCACTTTGGCGAAAGAAGCCAGTCAGGCAGCCGCGATAAATGGAGGTTACGCCCCGTCGGAGCTTCATAACGACACCTTGGCGACTCATCACACGAGCAGGAATCCAAGGGATATCAAGTAATTCAATCGTCGTCTCGGCACGGCGGCGCCACGCGTCGAGCGTCCGAAGCCGTTGAGCCACGTCGGAAGAAAGTGACTTTTGTCCCGACCCTATAATCGCCCGTCGTGCGAACGATCCCTCGAGTCTTCACAGAAACGCGAGCACCTTTTCCATCGTTTCCATGATCGTTACGGTCTCGTCAAGTGGCATCAAAGAACTTTCCAACTTGCCCACCGCGATGCACTGGGCGACCTCGTCGGCCTCGTGGTATAGACCGCGACCCTCGTCGGAAAACTCGAAACGACGTGACTCACCGTTTCGTTGGATGAGGGAGAACGAGGTCGGCGCGTAGAAATCGCCCTCGACATCGATACGCGCCTCGGTGCCGACGATGCTCGCCCGCGTCGCGCTGCGGGCGAATGACGTGCACGTGAGAATCGCCTGGGCCCCGCTCTCGTAGCCGAACAGCATCGACGCCTGGCCGTCCACGCCGGTGAAGGCCGGATCGACCAAGGCACTGATTCGGTTGGGCGTGCCGAGGATCATCGACGCGAACGAAACCGGATAGACGCCGAGATCCAACAGCGCCCCACCACCCAAGGTCGGGTCGAAAAGCCGGAACGAAGGATCCTTTTCGAACCACTGCCCGTGGTCGGCCGAAACCGACACGAGTTCTCCGAGAGCGCCCTGAGCGATCAACTCGCGTGTCGCCTTCACGTGGGGCAGGAACCGCGTCCACATGGCCTCCATCAGGAACAACTTCTTCTCACGAGCGAGCGCGACCAGGTCGCGAGCCTCGTCGGCGGTCATCGTAAAGGCCTTCTCCACGAGCGCCGGCTTGTCGTGCTCGAGCGCCAGTCGGGTGTAGGCGTGATGGAAGGGGTGGGGAGTGGCCACGTAGATGACGTCAACGTCCGGATCGGCCACGAGATCCTCGTAGGACGAATAGCGATGGGGTATCGAGAACTCGTCACCAAACGCATCGGCCCTATTCTTCGTGCGCGAGCCCACCGCGGTGATGATCCCCTCGTCCGTAAAGACAAGGTCGCTCGCAAAGGTGTGGGCAATTCCTCCGGTACCGAGGACGCCCCAGCGAAGTGGCTCGCTCATCGATCTCTCCTTCTCGTTGTCGTCGTTATCCAGAGTAGTCAGCGGGTAACGGCCGTCAAGATCGTTCTCGAACTAGAAAGTACGAATGGTGCAACTCTCGCACGCTCGCCAGACACCCCGTCTCACGTTGCGGCGTTTCGAACTCGACGATCTCGACGATCTCGCGCTCATACTGGCCAACGAAGAAGTGAACCGCTACCTCTACAGCGAACCTCGCGATCGGGCCACGACGCTCGAAGTGTTGCAAGGTCGCCTCGCCAAACCCGAGGGTACGGCCGACGACAACCAGTTCGTCGTCGCCGTCGAACTCAGAGACACGAAGCAGGTCATTGGCGAATTCATCCTTCGATGGGTCGTCAACGAGCACCGCCAGGGTGAGATTGGCGGCTCGCTACAACCAGATTTCCACGGTCAAGGCTTCGCAAGTGAGGTCTACGGGGAACTGCTCATTCTCGCCTTCACCCAGTACGGACTGCGTCGGGTCGTCGGACGGTGCGACGCGCGCAATGTGGCCTCCGTGCGATCGCTCGAGAAGGTGGGACTACGACAAGAGGCCCACTTCGTCGAGAACGAGTTCGTCAAGGGTGAGTGGACGGACGAGATCGTCATGGCCATCCGAAAAGACGAGTGGGAGCGCCGACGCGACGCTGGGCTCTGACCATCGTTTCTCGTCGGCGGTGACAGAGTGACCACGCTCAACGCCTAAGGTCTCACGGTGAGTTCGCGATGCCACTCCTAAGAGACGTACGCCACGACTTGGGTTCGTCCTACCTCTTGGACCACGTCGACAACCCCGTGTTATGGCACACGTGGAGCCAGGACACCCTTGACGAAGCGTCCAGCAGCGATCGTCCGATCTTTCTGTCCGTCGGTTACGCGGCGTGCCACTGGTGTCACGTCATGGCCCACGAATCCTTCGAAGACGGTGAGATAGCTCGACTTCTCAATGAGTACTTCATCCCCGTCAAGGTCGATCGCGAGGAGCGTCCCGACGTCGACGCGCTCTACATGGCCGCCACCCAACTGGTCTCCGGACACGGTGGTTGGCCGATGTCGGTCTTTCTTCTTCCCGACGGAAAACCCTTTATGGCTGGCACCTACTACCCACCCACGGATCGCGGTGGCCAAGTCGGTTTTGGTCGGCTCTTGCACGCCCTCCACGAGGCCTGGGTCAATCAGCGAGAACTCGTCGAACGCCAGGCCGGTGAGCTCGCGAACGCACTTTCGCGCGAAGTCCATTTCGTCGACCACCTCGCGCCCTTTGAGGAAACGTTCGATCTCACGGAGATTCGCCAACACCTACGCGACGAACTGCTCACCCAAGTCGACGCGGACGGCGGGTTCGGTGGGGCGCCGAAGTTCCCTCGACCTAGTTTCGTCGAGGCGTTGCTCGAGTTCGATGACCCTGAGGCGCGCGACGCCGTCACTCGAACCCTGGACGCCATGTCGCGTCGGGGACTCTACGACCACTTCGGCGGCGGCTTCGCGCGTTACAGCGTCGACGCCGAATGGCACGTACCGCACTTTGAGAAAATGTTGAGCGATCAAGCGCTCCTCGCGCGCTGCTACCTCCGAGCGAGCCTCGTGCTTGGTCGCCCCGAGTGGCGAGAGGTTGCCCTCGACACGTTGGAGTTCGTCACGCGCGACCTTCGTCGCGACGACGGCTATGCTTCGTCGCTCGATGCCGACGCCAATGGCGTCGAAGGCTCGCACGTGACCTGGACTCCCGACGAAGTAACGGCAGCGCTTGCAGAGCACGGTCAAGGAGCACTTCTCCACGACGCGCTCGTGCGATGGAGGATCGACACGCCCGGAGCCTTCGAAGGGCGCTCGATTCCGCGACTTCGTGACGACGAATCTTTCGCTACTCCTTCAGCGCTCGCCCTTGCGCACCTGGCTCTCGCGCAACAGCGTGGTCTTCGTGTGCAACCCAGTCGCGATGAGAAGGTCATCTTGGAGTGGAACGCCATGATCGCTACCGCCTTCTTACGCAGTGGCGTTCGCGACGTCGAGATGCTCGGCCTCGACCTCTTGCGCTCACTTGCAACGACGCATTTCTCGAACAACACGTGGTGGCGCACCGAACGTCGTCAAGCTCACGCCACGGCGAGCGACGTGGCGTGGCTCGTCGACGCCATGATCGACGCCTACGAGTTGACGGGTGACGACGAGTGGCTCGACGCGGCGAACGTCGGCGCGCACTACTTGGTCGATCACTACTGGGACGGACCGGTACCCACGTCGACGTCACCACACGTTGGCACCGGGGTCTTCAGCCAGAGCGACCTCGTGAACGATCTCGCGACGAGACCCAAGGAGATCTTCGACGGCGCGACGCCTTCGGCGCACGCCGTGGCGACGCGTGCCCTCGCTCGCACGGCCCTGTGTGGGGGCGACAAGGACCTCCTCGTCGTGGCGCAACGGCTCGTCGAACTGGCGGCATCGCTGCTGGTCTCGCACCCGAGCGCCGCGCCTGATCTCGTCGCGGCAGCGGGCTACGCGCTCGAAGGTGTCGAGGTGGTTATTCCCGGCGTCGCGGGTGACTGGGCCCATCACGTACGATCATTGGCAATGCCGCGCGCCGTATTGATCACTGGATCGGGCACCTCTCCCCTCCTCAACGGTCGCGAGAGGGGCCTCGCGTACGTCTGTCGTGGTGGCGTGTGCGCGCTGCCGGTATCGAACGTTGACGCGCTCGACGCTCAACTACGAGAGGTTGGTCACTAGTGGCCCTTTTGAATCGAGACCCCGCCGTTCGAGCGACGAAGCGACTCATCGAGCGAACGCCCCAACGCGCCTCGGTGGATCTGTCGGGCGGCTCCACGGTTCACGGTCTGGTGCTCGGCTCGACGAACGAGTCAACGACCGTTGTTGATCTCGCGAGTCAAGCCATCGTGCGCTGGCGCGTACCGTGGCCCGCGCACATTGAGACGGACCTCGCGGCCTTCGACGTCGTTGAAGGCCAGCTCGCGGAGAACGTCGAACGCGACGACCTCGCCCAACCCGAAGCGGTGACGTTGCTCGATCTACCCCGCCGCCTCGGGACGTACCGTGGGCGCCGGGTGCGCAGCTGGCTCGAAAAGTTGGCCAGTCCCGCCGACGGACCGCTCTTCGGGTTTCGCGGACCGAGCGCGCCCTACTGGGAGTTTCGCGGTGAACGACCGAGTGTCGCTCTCATCGGCGCCGATCGGGGACCACAACTCCTGCGTCGACCCGACGACGGTTCGACGTGGGTGCGCTTTGGTTGGTTCGGCGACGACGTATGGCTCCTCTGCGAGGACGCGCACGCGATTCGTACGATTGAGTCGACGCGTCGATCGTCACTCTCGGGAAAAGACCTCGCCACGGCCCTCGGTTTTCGCCCCACGTACGTGCTGACGACGCTTTCGCGGCCGCTCGACGGCCACTGTTACAAGAGTTGCACGGGACTACTACCCCGGGGCTGAAGGACTACTTAGGTAGTTTGCCGGTGGCCAGTGCTTCGGCCATCGCCCAGCCGAAGACCACCAGTCGCTGTCCCTTTTCGGGCTTCATTCCCTTGAAGAACGTGTCCGCGCCTTCAGGGATGGGGCCCTTCGAGGCCAAGTAGTCGAGTCCCCCGACGGGTCCCGGCGAGACGGTCATCACGAAGGTCTTGTCGTCGATGGACTTCTCCGAACCGAAGCGCTTGGCGAGACGGCGTCCCCACGCCCGGTCTTCACCAGTGGGTTTATAGCCGAGACGCGGTACCACGTCGTCGAGTCCCGTGAAGGCACGGTACCCGTCCGGCGACGTCAAACGCGCGCCCAAGAGAACGTCCTCATCAGGGAAAGCGAGGAGGGCTCGACGGAACTGATCGTGCAGGATCGTCCTCAACGTCTGGTCGGACTTCGCGTTGCGGTCAACGAGGAGCAGTCCCACCAACAACGAGGGCGTGCCGCCAATTCGTTCGAGTGTGCAGAACGAGTAGCCACGAAGCTTGTTCCCTTCGCGAGCGTGCGTGACGAGAACCCACTCTTCGCGCTGTTTGGAGAGGAAGCCAATGTCGAAACTGGGCTCTCGGTCAACACAGAGATCGGCCATTTCAGCTAACTCGGCGTCACTGAGGGCAGTGGTGTCTTTTGTGGTGACCGTCATTGCCATAGGGAACCATTCTACGGGAGTTCGGTGACCCCTAAATCACGTTCAGGCCTTTATGACGTTTCGGCCGAATTCTGAGCGTAGATCAGCGACCACGCTGGGAATACTGACGTTGAAGTCCGGGCCCAGCTTGAAGACCTTGCCAGCGGCGCCCGTATCGACGACGACGGGTGAGGGACCGGGATAACGCGTCAAAATCTCGCGCAATGTCGCAATAGAACGTTGAGTTAAGTCCTCGGGACGAAGCGAAAGCCGCAGTTCAGCGTTCGCGCGCGTTTGGCGGAACCGTTCAACGTCCACGGCGCTAAAACGCAGTTCTTCGTCGTTGTCGCTCAATCGGACCTTGATCAGTACCACGTTATCCTTCGCGAGGAAGCCACTGAACTTCTCGAAGGCGGCGACGGAGAAGTTGATGTCGAGCGATCCGCCGAGGTCTTCCAACGTCACGCGCGCGTACTGCTTGTTGGCCTTGGTCTGACGAAGTTGCACTTCCGCGAGGATGCCCCCCACCGTGACCGCTTTGCCGCTGCGAGCGAGCTCCTCGGCGCGCTCGCGAATGGCGACGATTGTTCCATCGGTGCGCGCGCCGAGGCTCTCGCCCACTTCGTAGAGCGGGTGATCCGAGATGTACGTCCCGAGCATCTCGCGTTCGAAGTCGAGCTTGACGGACTGTTCGAACTCAATGTCCGCCAACGAAATCTCGGTTCCCTCCCAGTCACCGTCGGTCCCCTCGCTGCTAAACGCCGCGAAGAGCGTCGAGATGCCGAGCGAAAGATCCTTACGACGACTGAGCGTGACCTCGACGATCTCGTCCACCTTCAAAAGGAACGCGAGGCGCGCCACGCCGAGCGAGTCGAAGGCGCCCGCCTTGATCAACGACTCCATGGAGCGGCGGTTCAAGACCACGGGATCGACGCGGCGAACGAAGTCGTAGATGCTCGTGAAGGGGCCCTTCTCTTCTCGTTCGTGCACGATCTTCTCGACGAGCGCTTCACCCACGTTTCGCACCGCGGCCAGGCCGAAGAGGATGGTGGCGTCCGTCGTCTGTGACGGGGCGTACTCGGCAAAGGACTCGTTCACGTCCGGTACGCCCACCTTGATGCCCATTTGGCGCGCTTCATTCAGGTAGACCGCGGCCTTGTCCTTGTCGTCGCGAAACGAGGTCAGCAACGCCGACATGTACTCGACGGGATAGTTCGCCTTCAGCCACGCGTTCTGGTACGCGATGAGTCCGTAGCCGTAGGCGTGACTCTTCGGAAACGCGTAGTCGGCGAAAGGTTCGATCTTGTCGAAGATCGCGTCACCGAGGGCCCGACCGTAGCCCTGACGTTCGGCGCCGTCGACGAACTTGGTTCGCTGCGCGCGAATCATCTCGCGGATCTTCTTCGAACAGGCTTTACGAAGGTCGTCCGCTTCGGTCATCGAGAAACCCGCGATCGTCGTGGCGACGCGCATGATGTCCTCTTGGTAGATCATCAGGCCGTACGTCTCGGAGAGGATCTCCTCCAAGTCCGCGTGGTCGTAACTGACGCCCTGGCGCGCGTTCTTGCGATCCGCGTAGTCGTTGTGGACGTTCTCACTGAGGGGACCTGGACGATAGAGCGCCACCAACGCCGCGATGTCGTCGAAGCTCGTTGGCGAGAGGCGACGCATCAACTGGCGCATCTTGTCACCCTCGAGTTGGAAGATCCCGATGGAGTTGCCGAGCTTCAGCATGTCGAAGACCTTGGGGTCGTCGAGCGCGACGTGATCGATGTCGACGTCCACGCCGTGACGACGCTTGATGTGTTCGAGCGTGCGCTCGATGATCGCCAAGTTGCGAAGACCGAGGAAGTCCATCTTCAACAGACCGAGTTTCTCGATCGCGCTCGCTTCGTACTGGGTGACGATCGGCGCGCCCTCGGCGCTCCCGTTCGGGCCCGACTTTCGCTGCACCGGCACGTACTCGAGCACCGGCTCTTTCGTGATGACGACGGCGGCGGCGTGAATGCCGTCCTGGCGCCGCTTGTCGACGAAGCCCTTGGCGACGTCGACCACGTGCTTCACCTCGGCGTCGCCGCTATAGAGCGCGCGTAGCTCTCCGGCCTCGCCGTAGCGACCCTCGTAGCCCGGCATCGGCGTGAAGCAGGCCGCGAGGGGCAGATCCTGACCCATCAATAGCGGCGGCATGGCCTTCGCGATCTTGTCGCCGAGCTGTGGTGGGTAACCGAGCACGCGCGCCGCGTCGCGCACCGCGGCGCGAGCCTTGATTGTCGAGAACGTCACAATCTGGGCGACGTGGTCAGAGCCGTAACGCTCGGCGGCGTAGCGAATCATGTCGCCGCGGTAGCGCTCGTCGAAGTCCATGTCGATGTCGGGCATCTGGCGACGCCCGGGGTTCAAGAAGCGCTCGAAGATCAACCCGTAGCGGATGGGGTCGAGGTCGACGATGCGCAGGCAGTACGCCACGCAACAGCCCGCCGACGATCCTCGGCCCGGACCTACGCGTATTCCCTTCTCGCGGGCGTGGTGGATAAGGTCCCACACGACGAGGAAGTAGTCAGAGAACCCCATGTCGGCGATAACGCCGAGTTCGTAGTCGAGTCGCGCGCGTACCTCGTCGTTCATGTCCGAGCCGTAACGCTCGCTCGCCCCCTGCATGGTCAGCTCGCGTAGGTACCTCGTCGCGCCCGCCTTGTGGGTGTCGGCGGCGAACCCGTCGGGCAGCGGGAACTCGGGTAGGGCGTCGTTGTCGAATTCGATCGTGACGTTCGCGCGCTCCGCGATCAACAGCGTGTTGTCGCACGCTTGGGGCACGTCGCGAAAGAGGTAGCGCATCTCGGCCGCCGTCTTCAAGTAGTGCTGGTCGCTTTCGAAACGGAATCGATCGGGGTCAGCGACGCGCGAGCCCGTGCCGATACACAACAGCGCGTCGTGCATCTCGGCGTCGTCGTGGCGAACGTAGTGAAGATCGTTCGTGGCGAGCAGCGGCGCGCGAAGGTCTTCGGCGATGCGTAGCAACTGGGGATTCGTACGTTGCTGGGCGGCGAGTCCGTGATCTTGGAGTTCGATGAAGAAGTTCTCTCGTCCGAAGATGGTCTGCAGTCGTCCCGCGAGCTCCAGTCCCTTTTGGTAGTCGTCCTGCAACAGTGCCTGCAGCACCACGCCGCCCAGGCAACCCGAGGTCGCCACGAGGCCCGTCGCGTGGCGCTCCAACAACTCCCAGTCGAGGCGAGGCTTGTAGTAGTAGCCCTCGAGAAAAGCCAACGACGAGAGTTCGCGCAGGTTTCGATAGCCCTCGTTGGACACGGCGAGCAGGGTGAGGTGGTGGTAGAGCTTCTGTCCCCCTTCCGTGTCGCCCCCGGTGTCGTCGATCTTGCCACGACGCGGCGGCCGGTCGAAACGCGAGTTCGCCGCCATGTACGCCTCGAGGCCGATAATGGGTGTCACGTCGTGACGGCGACAGGCTTCGTAAAAATCGATGACCCCGTAGAGGTTGCCGTGGTCCGTAATGCCAATCGCGGTCTGTCCGTCGGCCTTGGCGGCCAGCACCATGTCGTCGACGCGCGCCGCGCCGTCGAGCATGGAGTACTCGGTGTGATTGTGCAGATGGACGAAGCCCTCTGTCATCAGTCGCACTCTTTCTGTAATCGTCGCCGCGAACTACACGGATGGGATTTGCACGCTAGTACGCCTTCGCGCGCCTCCACGCAATGGTCCTAGAGGTACGTGCCGGCCCGGGGTTCTCTGGTGCCGGGAGGGAGTGAACGGTCACGCATCTTCTCGAGTTGCGCCGCGGCCGCAGCCTGTTGTGCGAAGAGGGAGGCCTGGATACCGTGAAAGAGACCTTCGAGCCAACCCACCAACTGTGCTTGGGCGATGCGCAACTCCGACTCCGAGGGTACCTCGGCACTGAAGGGAATCGCCATGCGACTGAGTTCCTTCGCGAGATCTGGCGAGAGCGCGTCGGAGAGTTCGTGCACGGAGGTATCGTAGATCTCTCGAAGGCGCGTGCGACCGGCTTCATCAAGGGGCGCGCTACGCGCCTCGTCGAGCAGCAACTTCACCATCGAGCCAATGCGCATCACCTTCGCGGGCTGGCTGATGTAGTCGGTGCTTTCCTCCTCGGCGCTCTCTTCGATCTCGCCCGGCGAGAGCACTTGGTCGGGGTTTACGGTCACGTTCTCATTTCTCGCATCTGTCACCATTGCAGTGTGCCAGACAATGACGGGCGTCGTGCGCGGACCCGTGGGGGGGCGCACGACGCCGATAGGATGGCGCCGTGAGAGTATCGACTCGTGGGGACTACGCCAGCCGCGCGCTGTTGAGTTTGGCCCTGCGAGACAGTAACGGCGCGCCCACCTCCGTTCGCGACCTCGCGGAACGCACCGGTCTCCCCCAACCCTACCTCGAGCAGATCCTGCTCAGTTTGAAGGGTGTCGGCCTCGTCCGCTCCAAGCGCGGCGTCGGTGGCGGTTACGTACTGGCCCGATCGGCGGAAAACATCACCCTCGCCGAGATCGTTGCCGCGGTCGACGGACCCATCGCGGCCGGTGACTTTGGCGAACCACACCAAGACGGCGCGTGCGACCACGAGGGCCAGTGCGTCTTGCTCGGCGTCTGGGCCGACGTGGGCAATCACATGCGCGAACACCTGTCGAGTTTCACACTGGCGGACATGGTCAACCAGGCCCGTGGCGGACGCCCAGTGGCGCGAACCCACAGCGGCTGAAGCCCCGCGTGATTAAGGACTCCCTAAGGGGGCTTGAAAACTTCTATACCTAGTGGTAAATTAGTAATGCGCCCATAGGAGAAATACCAGGCCCAGGGCGCATCGACTTTGTACCCCCCAAAGACATAAGGAGATGCCAGTGAATACGACCCCCCGCCGTTCCGCTGTGAACACCAACGACATGTTGGGACTGCTCATGCGCGACTTAGATCGCTACCCCATGCCCAACTACGACGAGCAGGTCGAGTTGGCCAAGCGCGTCACCGCCGGTGACGAAGAGGCCAAGAAGCAGATGGTCGCCGCGAACCTCCGTCTGGTCCTTCACTGGGCCCGGCGCTACCAAGACCGCGGCGTCGAGATGGTCGACCTCGTTCAAGAAGGGACCTTCGGTCTCCTTCGCGCCGTCGAGAAGTTCGACTGGGAGCGCGGCTTTAAGTTCTCGACCTACGCCACGTGGTGGATCCGTCAGGCTCTCCAGCGCGCCGTGCAGCAACACGGTCGTACCATTCGTATTCCCCTCGAAGTGGGTGAGCAGCTTCAGCGTCTCGAAGCCACGACCGCGGAGTTGACGTCGTTACTCGCGCGCAAGCCGACCGACGAAGAGTTGACCGAAGCCACCGGCATGTCCAAGCCCGAGCGCGAGAACCTGAAGGGTCTCGCCGGCGTTACCGCCAGCCTCGACCAGCCCGCGAGCTCCGACTCCGCCACGACGCTGGGAGACCTCGTCGCGCCGAGCCAGCACGACTGGGTGAGCGAAATCGAACAGACCATGATGAACGACCAGTTGCACGGGGCCCTGTCCAAGTTGACGGACCTCCAGCGCGACGTGCTTTCGCTTCGTTTCGGACTGAACGGGGCCACGCCGCTCTCCTTGCAGGCCACGGCCACCAAGATGGACATCGGCGTACGGCGCGTTCGCCGGGCCGAGGATGAGGCTCTGGCGATTCTGCGCGACGACTCGAACGTGCTCGCCGCGCACGAGGTCGCCTAAAGCTCGAGTTCGCTCGGCACTAATCCGCGCAGGTCTTCGGGTAGTGACGAGTGGGTGGATACCCACTCGTCACTTCGCGGGTGATGAAAGGCCAGCGTCGTGGAGTGCAGGAAGAAACGTTCGTCACCGAGTCGTTTGTCGCTTCGATGGCCGTAGCGAAGGTCGTTCACGACGGGATGGCCAATGGTCGCGAGGTGCACTCGAATCTGATGAGTTCTCCCCGTCTCGAGGCGTAGCCGCAACAACGTCATCGCGTGGGGCTTATCGACGCGCGTGATGACTTCGTAGCCCGTCCTCGCGGGTCGTCCATCTGATCGCACGGCCATCATGGTCGGCGTGCGCGTCGAGCGACCGATCGGCGCGTCGACGACGCCGCGCTCTTCCGCCACGTGGCCCTGCACCATGCCGAGGTATGTCCGCTCCATGACTCGTTCGGCGAGTTGGTTACTAAGTCCCAAGAACCCCTCGGGCGTCTTTGCAATCACCAAGAGCCCCGACGTGCCCTTGTCGAGGCGGTGCACGATCCCCGGTCGCGCAGGATCGCAGAGACCCTCGGCGCTGAGTTCTCGGATTTGCGGAAAGCGCGCGAGCAGGCCCGCCACGAGCGTGCCGTGACGTTGCCCGGCGCCGGGGTGCACAACTTGACCCGGCGATTTGTTGATGACCGCGAAGTCCTCGTCATCGAGCACGACGTCCACGGCCACTGTGGGATCGGGCTCGACCTCGTCACTCGGCCGCGGCGGTAGAACCGCCACCAGGTGCTGGCCCGCTTCGAGTGTCGTGGAGGGTTTAACAATGACCTTGTCGTTGACACGAACGGCGCCACCTAATAGAACGTGGTGCGCCTCCGAGCGAGAGAGTCCGGTGAGCATCGAGATCGCTCGGTCCACGCGAATGGCGTCCAGGGTGCTCGGGATGACGAGGTCGAGCGTCTCACCGTCGAAGGCGTCACGCCCGCCGGTGTCGCTCATCGGGTCAACAACGGTTCGCCTCGAAGGGCCGCCACCATCAAGACGACGAAGCCGGCCGTGACCGAGACGTCGGCGAGATTGAAGACGGGAAACGACGACACCGCGATGAAGTCAGTCACGCGGTGCGTCGAGGCGACCAGTCGGTCGACGACGTTGGCCAGTCCCCCACCGAGCAGGAGCCCGAAGCCGATCGCCGGAGCACCGCGACGCGCGTTCACGCCCACGGCGACAACCGCGATCGCGACGAGCACCGTGGCGATCGTCGTCACGAGGGGCCCCGACTGATTGATCGAGAAGGAGACCCCGCCGTTGTACTGCAGGCGGAGCCACACGATGCCAAGGACGTGCACCGCGTGTCGGGCTAAGTCGTGGCGGGCCCACGCCTTGGTCAGCGCGTCGAACGCCGTAACGACGAGCGCGATCGCGACGACGGTGCGGTTGAGGTGGAAACTTAGACGCTGGCGCGGCACGACACGCAGGTGAAGACCGGCAACTGCGCCCGTAACCGGGGCTGGGAGATGGCCTCATAACACTCGTCGCAGCGACCGTAGCTGCCGTCGTCGATACGCGAAAGCGCGACGTCGATTTCGTCGACCTTCAGACGGAGTGCGGACGCGAACTCCTTCAACTGGTCGCGCTGAATGTCCGACGCGACGCTGCTGCCGTCTTCGTCGTCGTACTCCAGTCGCTCGCGGTCAACCAACATCTCGTTGGCTTCGGACTCGCTCACGGCGATCTGGGCGGTGGTCGCGGCACGGGTCTCTAAGAGAAGTTGGCGCAACTCCTCTAGAAAGGCCGTGTCCTCGGCGTAGGGCTTCGAGTGCATCTTGCGCTCGAGCGCCTCGAGACGCTTTCGCTCTTCGGCATCGCGGCGCTCTTGACGCTTGTGCTCTTCGGCGTCACGGCGTTCGATCTCGCGAAGTTTGCGAAGCTTCTCCGCCTCGATGGCTTTGCGCTTGGCTTCGATCTCTCGTTGCTTCTTCGCCTCGACGGCGGCCTTCTCACGAGCCTTTCTCGCCACCTCACGCTCTTTTGCGGCGACCTTGGCCTTGGCGTCACGTTCTTTCTTCGACTTCGCGGCCGCCAGAGCCTTGGCTTTCTTCACGGCTGCGGCCTTCTGAGCGGGACTAAGAACAGGCTTTTTGGCCACTTTTTTGATACTCGATTTCTTCACGGGGGCTTTCTTTGCAACCTTTTTGGCAACCGCTTTCTTCGCGGGCGCCTTCTTTACGACCTTCTTGGCTGACGCCTTGGTGACGGTCTTCTTCGCGACCACCTTCTTCGTTGGTGACTTCTTTGTGGTCTTCGCGCTCGACGGCATGCTCTACTCCTCGCGTTCCTAAGAACAAGTGCTCGCCGACCCTAGCAGTTGGGCGCGGTTTTCCTACCGATCGTCGCGAGAAGTCTGATCAAATTTCAGTACTTGGCCAATCGTGGGCTGTGATGAAATGGGCGCCGGCGCGGGCGGCGGCGTCGCGGTCGGTCGCGGTGACGCGGCGGGTGCCGGTGCCGGCGCAACGGGGGGTGGTGAAGAACTCGGCGCCCTCGGCGCCACCACGCTCTGCTTGGATCCGCCCTGAAGTGACGTCTCGACCCAGTGCGTGAACTCCGCGAGCACCTGAGCGATGCGAGCTCGCTCGGTCGCGAGTTGGTGCGCCAAGGTGTCCACGTCCTCACTGAGACGTTGCTTAAGACCGTTCAGTCGATTTACTTCGTCCTCGGCGCGGCTGCGCGCTTCGTTGACGATCTCTCGCGCGCGCTCTTGCGCCGCGCCCGTGAATTCGTGCGCCTTGGCTTCGGCTTCTTGTTGCGCCTGTTCGATGAAGCGCTGCGCCATGGCGATCATCGACGTCACCTGCTCAGCTCCGCCGCTCCCACCAGAACGAATAGCGGGTGCCGGAGGTGCCGCGGGTGCACTGGGCGCCACGGGAACCGCGGCGGTAGCGCCGCGTGCGTCCAACTGACTGATGCGCTCGGCCGCTTGGCGAAGTTGCTGGCGCTGTTGGTGAGCAAGATCCTTGAGTTGGCGAACCTCGATCGAGAGTCGCTCGAGAAACTCGTCGACCTCGTCGACGTTGTAGCCCTTGAGACCGACCTTGAAGGCCACCGTGTCAATGGCGTCGAGCGCCGAGAGTGCGTTGTCCGTGCTGTCCATGCTGCCACCCTACCGCTCGAGGCTCGGCGCGAGGGCGAACCACGTATCGCTAAATGATCGTTTTGATTATCTCGAGCGCGACGATGGCGACGAGCACCGAGAGGTCGACCCTCACGCCACCGAAGTTCGGTCGCGGCAGGATCGAACGCAGGGGTCGCAGCACCGGCTCGGTGAGTCGCGCCAAGATTCGCTGGGTGGTGGCGAGACCGCCCTGCGTGTTGGTCTGGGGCACCCAACTCAACAGCGCCGTGACGAAGAGAATCAAGATGTAGAGAGACAAAATGTCTTGAATGAATCTCATGCCTGGTCGAAGGCGTGATAGTCCGCCGCGCGAAGNNCGTTCATCGCGTACGCGGTGCCAGCCGTGAAGTCGACCAGGCGACGAGCGAGACTCTGGTCGACATCGAGTGTGGTCACCACCACCGCACGATTCTGACGAAGGAGATCGGTAATTCGACGCGAGTCGTCATAGGTCTCCGGTGAAACGATGGCGACGTCACGTTCTTGGGAGAAGGGCGAGACGCCCCGCGCCGCGTTCGGGTTCGCGATCGGGCGAACGCGCGACGCGCCGTTCGGACCGTCAAGCACCGAGATCGACGTGTTGCGCTGGGGCGACGGTCCCGACGGTGGTGAACGAAACGGTGACGGGTTCGCGGGTTGGGTCGGAAAGGTCCGACTGGCCGGCGAGGGCGTGGGTGCCCACTCCGGTTCGACCTCGTCGGGCTGCTCGGAGAAAGGTCGAGGCGCGTTGCTCGGGCCGTACTCGCCGTACTCGTCTTCGACGAGGCCGAGGAACCCCAAGAACCCTCGTAGCTTTTCTTTCATTCACGTCTCCTTGGCAACGGCGCCCAGGTCTATGTTAGGCCGGGCGGCCTCAACCCACCCGAGAACCGAAGAGCGCGCGCCCTAAACGAACTTCGGTTGTACCCAGTTCACAAGCCAACTCCAGGTCGTCGCTCATGCCCATGGAGCGTTCGACGAGGCCCAACTCGTCGGCCAAGTTCCCCGTGGTAACGAAGGCTTTTCGCGTCGCTTCCTCCCCCGGGGGAGCCACGACCATCAGTCCGCGCACCTGTAACGCCAGCGAGCGAGCGAGCACCACGAGCGCCGCCACGTCACTGGGCGCCACGCCGTTTCTACGCGCTTCGCCGGTGAAGTCAACTTGGACGTCGATGATCTTTCCCGGCGACACCGCCGCGATCTTTTCGAGCTCTCTCACCCGAGCGACCGCGCTCAGTACGTCCGCGCACCGCGTCGCGCGCGCAATCTTGTTGGTCTGCAGCGCACCGAGGTAGTGCCACGTGACGCCGAGGTCGTGCGTGGCAACACTCTTCTCGCAGAGTTCGTCCACGTAGTTCTCGGCGAACGTGCGCAGACCCAGTTCGTACGCCGCGCGCACTTCATTGAGTCCAAAGGTTTTCGTGACCGCGACGAGTCGCACGCCCGAGAGGTCTCGTCCACTCGCGCTGATGCGCTCGCGGACCCGGGCGAGGTTCGCTCGCAGGCGCTCGAGCAGCTCCTCGCTAGCGCAAGAAGCTGGGGAGGTCGTCATCGCCACCGACATCGAAGAAGTCGTCACTCGAGGCGGTGAAGATGTCGCTGCGCGGACCTTCGGTCATGGTCGCTTGCGCGTTGGTCGTGGCCTTCGCGGTACCTTGATCGAAGCCCGCGGCGATGACCGTGACGCGCACGGCTTCGCCGATCGAGTCGTCGATGACGCTGCCGAAGATGATGTTCGCGTCGGGGTGCGCCACCGAGTGAATGATCTCCGCCGCCTGGGTGACCTCGTTCAAGGTAACGCCCGACCCACCCACGATGTTCATCAAGATGCCCCGGGCCCCGTCGATGGAGGCTTCGAGGAGCGGTGAAGTGATGGCGGCGCGCGCGGCGTTGACGGCGCGGCCCTCGCCGGTGGAACTCCCCACGCCCATGATGGCGGTGCCGGCATTGCGCATGACCGTGTTGACGTCGGCGAAGTCCGTGTTGATGAGTCCCGGCACCGTGATGAGGTCGGTCACGCCCCGTACGGCCGAAAGCAGGACGTCGTCGGCGATCTTGAAGGCGTCGAGCATCGAGGTGTCGGGCGCCGTCACCGAGAGCAGTCGGTCGTTCGGGATGACGATCAAGGTGTCCACCTTGTCGCGCAGGGCCTGGATACCCTTTTCGGCCTGGGTGGCGCGGCGTTTACCTTCGAAGGAGAAGGGGCGCGTCACGACGCCGATCGTCAAGATTCCGAGGGCCCGGGCGATCTCCGCCACAACGGGCGCGGCGCCGGTACCGGTGCCACCACCCTCGCCGGCGGTGATGAAGACCATGTCGGTGTCCTTCAGGGCCTCTTCGATCTCGGCGCGGTGATCCTCGGCGGCCAGGCGACCGACCTCGGGGTCACTGCCGGCACCGAGACCCCTCGTCAGTTGACGCCCAATGTCAATTTTGAGGTCGGCTTCAGAAAGCAACAACGCCTGCGCGTCGGTGTTCGCGGCAATGAACTCGATGTTTTTCAGTCCCGACGTGATCATTCGGTTCACCGCGTTCGCACCGCCGCCACCCACCCCGATCACCTTGATCACGGCGTGGTAGTTGCTCTGATTGAGACTCATGGGCTCCCCTTGGCTATATCTTCTATTGTTACCGCCTTCGCGGGGGCGGCATCGCGAACAGTCACTGAAGGCTAGTCAGTGCCTACATTTTGGTCAAATGCTTAGCTTTCACGCGTGCGTCGGCGGTGTCACCGCTAACTCATCGGGTACCGTCACGTCCACGACGTCGCCGGGCACGAGTTGGCTGTGCGCGATCACCGACGCAATCGCGACGAACTTGGCGTGCAGGTTGGTCGCCGGGCCGACGATGAACGTCAGGGGCGTGGTCAACTTGATCGTCACCGTGCCCTGTGCGTCAACGCTGATCACCGAGACCTGCGAGGCGAACGCGCGCGGCAGTTGGCCCGCAACGTAGGCCGCGCCGCGCCCGGCCCGGGCAAAGGGCCACGTCGATGTCGTCGGTTTCAGGTACTGAAGCGTGGGCATGTTGGTCCTGAGGGGCGCGACGCCGAGCGCGCGGCCGGTGTCGCCGACGAACTCGAGCACGTGCGTCGCGGTGAAAGCCACCGCGACCGCGACACTCTCGTGCACCGTCACGACCACCGAGTTTGGCCAGTGCTTGGTGACGTGCACGGCGTTGATCCACGTGAAGGTCGACAGATTCTTTGTGATCGTCGCGTCACTGAGGTTGATCATCGACGGATGGTTCGAGAGGCCCGACGCCGCGAGGAGCGCCGCGGGCGACTCGTGGTGAAAGCCGACGAACGTGACGTGCTGCACGCGAAAGTACGACTGGCGAAGCGTCCACTGCGTGGCGAAGGTGAGCGCAGTCACGGTGACGCCGACAATCAGGAGCCACTTCGTGAGCTTTTGGACCCGCCGACGGGTCGTACGCGGGCCCTCGGGGCGCGAGCGCGGCGCCGTCTTCGCGGCGACGGGGCCACGTGGTTCACTCGTTCGCCGCGCGGCGCTCGGCCGCCGACGATCCCTCGTCAACGTAACACGTCGCCGGCTCACGGCGTCACCCCGAAACCGATGAAACGATGCTCACTCACGAGCGTGACGCCCGAGTCCTCGCTCACGCGTTCTCGAACGAGGCTCAACAGCGTGAAGACATCGTCGGCGCGGCCGTTGGCGTCGGCTTGAATGAAGTTCGCGTGTTTCTCGCTCACGCGCGCACTGGCGTAGCGCAGGCCCTTGCACCCGGCCGCTTCGATGAGACGAGCGGCATGGTCGTGGGGCGGGTTGCGAAAGACACTCCCGCCGTTGGCGCCCCCGGGTTGGTGTTCGCGACGCCAGCGAACGACGTCACGAACGCGTTCTTCCGCTTCCCCCGGGTCGCCCCTGCGCAGAAGAAGCGTGGCCGCGAGCACGACGTCGCCCACGCGCAACGCGCTCGTGCGATAGCCAAGGCCCAGCCGCTGGCGCGTCCACGTCTCTGTCGTACCGTCCGTCCAGACGGTCGCGTGTCCGATGGACGTGGCGAGGTCGGCCCCGTGGCCCCCAGCGTTCATCGCCACGCCACCGCCGATGGTTCCTGGCACGCCCACGGCCCACTCGAAGCCGACGACGCCGTCTTTCGCGAGTCGACGCGCCGCGATTGGCATGTCGAGTCCGGCCCCGGCGTCCACCACGACGAGCCCACCCTCATCGCGCCAGGTCAGTGTCGCCAGTTCGCCGACGAGATGGACAACGAGTATGTCGTGTTCCCCGTCCTCGACGAGCAGATTCGAACCGTTACCCACGCTCAAGATGCCCAGACCCGTCTCGGTCATGAGTGGCCCGAGTTTGTCGAGGTCGGCGCGCGACGAAAGCGTTACGAGCAGACGCACACTCCCGCCCACACGGTACGTCGTTCGCGCACCGAGCGGCGCATGTTCTTCCACCCGTTCGCCGCCGAGAGCCACGAGCTCCTCGAATGCGCTCACGCGAGACCTCCGGGGAGTTCGTTGATGATCGAGCCTACGTCGCCAGCGCCGAGCACGAGTAGTACGTCGCTGTCGTCGACCAAATCTTCGAGGAGTCCGCCGACGAGCGCGAGATCCTCGCAGTAGAGCGTGTCGAGCGACGGGTCGTAGTGGCTGAGGGCGCTCGCGATCAGCGCGCCCGTGACGCCAGTCGGGTTGGCCTCACCGGCCAGGTAGAGGTCAGTGACGATGACGTGGCGCGCGCCGACGAACGCGGAGGCGAACTGATCGACCAGTGCGAGGGTCCGCGTGACGCGGTGCGGTTGGAAGACCACCGTCACGCGCTCGTACCCGGCGGCACGTGTCGCGGCCAGCGTCGCAGTGATCTCACCGGGAAGGTGGGCGTAGTCCTCGTAGACGTCGACGCCGCGCCACGCGCCCCGGTACTGATAACGCCTGGGCGCGCCGACGAAGTTCGACAGTCCCCTCACGATCGCGCCGTCGCTCACGCCCACCTCGTGCGCCAGCACCGCGACCAGCGCGGCGTTCGCCACATTGTGCGCACCGGTGACGCGAAGGTTGATCTCGAGCGCCGTCGCCGGTCCTCGCAAGTGAAACGTCGCGCGGCGGCGCTCGAGTTCCACGTCCGTGACACGCCACGTCGACTTCGGCGCCGTACCCGCGATGAGGACTGCGCGCGTCACCGCGCTCACCACGCGCGCGACTCCCTCATCGTCACCCCAGGCGACGACGGGACCGCTGGTTCGTTCCACGAGGTCGACGAAGGCCCTCTCCAACGTCGCGAGCGAGCCGTAGTGATCGAGGTGATCCGCTTCCACGTTCAAGAGGCCGAGCGCGTAGGGACGCAGCTCACCGAAAGTGCCGTAGCTCTCGTCAACTTCGACAATGAGGTCGCCCGCGCCCCAGTGGCCGTTCGCGCCCACACCGAGCACGGGTGCGCCGACGAGCCAACCGTCGTCACGACCGGCGGCGAGCGCGACTTGCACCATCATTGAGGTCGCGGTGGTCTTGCCGTGCGTACCGGTAAGTCCGATGACTCTCTTCATCAGAGAGAGTTCGTAGAAAGCGGTCGCGCGTGATACCAACGCCGCGCCGTTCTCGCGTGCGTGTACGAGTTCGACGTGATCGCTCGTCACCGCCGGCGACCACAAGACCACCTCGACGCCGTCGACGTGGTGAACGTCGTGACCAACGAAGGTCGCGACGTGTCGAGCCCGCAAATCCTCGAGGATCGGCGTGTCGGTCGCGTCACAGCCACTCACCTCAGCGCCCATCTCCGCGAGCAACATCGCTAGGGCGCTCATACCCGCGCCACCTACGCCCACGACGTGGACTCGCTGTCCCGGAGTAAAGACGATCACGAGGTTGCTCGAACGTCAAGTATCACCGAAGCGATCGCGCGCGCGGCGTCGCGTCTCGCCAGCGTGCCGGCGCCGCGTGCCATCGAGGCGAGCGTCATCGGGTCCATCATCGTGTCGAGGCGCTCAGCCAACGCCGCACCAGTACAGTCCGCGTCACGCAGTAGTTGCGCTCCCCCAACGTTCATCACGGTCTCGGCATTCTTGGTCTGGTGATCACCGGGCGCACCCGGCAGCGGCACCAAGATCGACGGAATCGAGAGTATGGTCAACTCCGCGACGGTGACCGCGCCGGCGCGACAGACCGCGACGTCACAGAGTGTCCAGAGTTCGATCATGTCCCCAAAGGCGACGACGCGGTAGTCGAGCCCGTCACTCGTGGGCACCAGTTTTACGATCTCGTCGAAGTCGCGACGCCCGGTTACGTGAATGATCGCTCGGTCGGCGCGCGAACGCCACTCGACGGCGAGTTCTCGAACGGCCCGATTGACGCGCGTCGACCCGAGAGACCCGGTCATCACGACGACGACCATTCGCCCGTCGTCGATGGGCGGCGTCAGCGCGGCCTTCGACGCTTCGCGCGCGGCCTTCGACCGGTCGACGTTCTCGATGGCCGCGCGAAGCGGTGCGCCCGTCACGACGACGTTCTCACCAACGACGGGAAACGCGCAGCATCGTTTTCTCGCGTAGTGAGCGACGAATCGTTGCGCCGCGCCGGGCGTCGCGTCGAGTTCGACCAAGACGAGGGGCGTGCGCCAGCACATCGCCGCGACGGAGACCGCGGACGAGGCGTATCCGCCCACCGACACCACCACCGATGGTCGCCAACGACGCACGAGCATGAGCGCATGCATTAGTGCTCTCACGAGACCGGCAACGGCGCCCACGTTGGCCACCACGTCCTTTGCGCGCCACGAACGACGTACGCCCCGTCCGGGCAACAGCGTCAGCGCGACGCTGGAATTCGCGAGTAGTTGGCGCTCTTGACCTCGACGACTCCCCACGAAACGCAACTCGTTCGACGTGATTCCCGCGTCACGCAAGGCGTCGGCTACCGCTTGCATCGGAAAGACGTGTCCGCCCGTACCGCCCCCGGTGATGACGACGGGGCCGCCCATTAGTAACTCCGAGGGTCACGTCGAGGAGGACGCGAGCGCTGCACCGTTCGTGGGGAACGGGGTCGTTCAAGGGATTGGCGAAAGTTCGTCAGTCGGTACTCGCGGATAGTGAGGTCGTCCGTTCGACTTCGATCGTGGGCGATGTTGTAGAGCAGACCGACCGCGCAGAGTTCGGTGATCAACGCCGTCCCGCCGTAGGAGAAGAAGGGTAACGGCACGCCGGTTACGGCCCACCACCCTACGACCGACGAGATATTGATAAGTGCCTCGACAGCGATCCACGTCGTGATACCGACCGCGACCAGGCGATAGACCTGGTTCGAGCACTGTTGGGCGATGCGTACCGAGACCATCAAGAACGCGATGAAGAGCGCGATCACGGCCAACGTTCCGATGAGCCCAAGCTCTTCACCGACGATGGAGAAGATGAAGTCGGTGTGGGGATTGGGAAGGAGCCCCCACTTTTCACGACTGTGACCAAGACCCAGTCCCGTCACGCCGCCGGCGCCCAGTCCGATGCGCGACTGCAGGAGCTGGTAGCCGCTTCCGGCCAGGTCGGAGTTGGGGTGAAGGAAGGAGAAGAACCGCTTCGCGGAGTAGGGCGACGTGAGGAGGTACGCCCCCACCGCGAACCCCGTCAAGACGACGACCGACACGAGAAGCCGACGAGAGAGTCCCGCCACCGCCAGGGTCGACACGGCGATCACTAACACGACCGACGAGGTACCGATGTCGGGCTCGAGCACGATCAAGCCACAGCCCAGCCAGACGGGAGCCGTCCACACGGCCAGTTGCTTCCAGTTGTTGAGTTCGTCGTGGTGGTGCAGGACCAGCCACGCGATGAACAACACGGTAGAGAGCTTGAACAACTCCGACGGCTGCAGATTGATCAAGTGAAGGTTGAGCCAGCGCTTGCCGCCGTTCGTGGTGACGCCGATGGCCTTCACCGCGAGAAGGAGGAAGAGCCCGCCCACGACGAGCAGTGGCGCGCACTTCACGAGGCGGTCGAGTCGCACGCGAGCCGCGACGTACAACGCGAACATGCCGAGGCAGAGGTACGCCACGTCGTGGACCATGGTCGAAAAAGCCGTGCCGCCATTGGCCGCCGCCTGACCCTCACTGGCGGAGGCGACGAAGATCGTGCCGAAGATGACGAGGGCCGTCGTCACCATCAACAAGACGCGGCCGGCCGCGTTACCCCTCGGCAGTGGATGCAAGAAACCGCGTACCCGTTGGGGCTTTGGGGCGCGGACGCTCTCGCGGGCCGGGGCCACTCGACTTCGTTCGCGCGTCTTCACGATCACACCACCTTGCCGATCTTCAAGAAGTCGCCGTAGAAGATGCCGAGTCCCAACATCGCCAAGAGTCCCGCGAGGATCCAAAATCGAATAATCACCGTGGTTTCAGGCCATCCACGCAGCTCAAAGTGATGGTGAAAGGGCGCCATGCGAAAGACCCGCCGCCCGAAAAGGCGGAAACTGAGCACCTGGAGAATCACCGAAGCGGTCTCGGCGACGAAGAGTCCGCCGATAATGACCAGCAAGAGGTCAAGGTCCATCAATAGGCAAAGCGCGCCCAGACCCGTGCCGATCGCCAGAGAACCGGTGTCCCCCATGATGATGCGCGCCGGTGCCGCGTTCCACCACAGGAAGCCCAGACACGCACCCACGAGACCCACCGCCACGAGGCCCAGGTCAAGTGAAGAGTGCAGATGATAGATCGCGAAGTGTCGAAACTGCCAGTAACCAATGATGGACAACACGCCAAAGCAGAACGTGGCCGATCCAGCCGCGAGCCCGTCAAGCCCGTCGGTCAGATTCACTGCGTTTGACGTCGCGATGATGACGAAGGCGGCGAGAAAGAACCAGCCGGCAGCCGTCAAGTTCCAACCCGGCAACGTCACGCGAGTGAAAGAGAGAGCCGTCGACGTATGCACCCAGGTGAGGGCCAACACGGCGAAGACGCCAGCGATAACTAGTTGTCCGATGAACTTTCCTCGCTTGTTCAACCCGAGGTTTCGCGCGTTGCGGATGGCCAAGTAGTCGTCGACGAAACCGAGGAGTCCCGAGGCGATGATCACGAGTACCGCGAGTTCGCCCGCGCGGGTGAAGGTGATGGACGTGCCGACGTGACCCATGCAGTAGCCGAGCACCGCGGCGAACACGATGATGACTCCGCCCATGGTGGGCGTGCCCGCCTTGTGGTGATGGGTGGAGGGAGCGTCTTCACGAATCTGTTGACCGAGGGATCGAGCGCTGAGGAACCTGATCCACAGGGGCGTCAGTATGAGCGCGCAGAGAAATCCGACGCCGCCCGACTCCATCAAACTCAACATGAGATCCTCACTTCAAAAGTTCCTTCGCTACCACAAGGTCGTCAAAAGGAATCACGAGATCGCCCACCGTCTGGGTCGACTCGTGCCCTTTGCCGGCGAGTACCACGACGTCGCCGACCGACGCACTTTCGAGCGCGAGCGTGATGGCCCGACGACGGTCGCTCTCACGAACAACCTGGGCGCCCGGCGTAAAGCCCGTCGCCACCGCATCAATAATGGCATCTGGCGACTCGGAACGGGGGTTATCCGAGGTCACGATAGTGAAGTCGGACGCTCCCGAGACCACCCGACCCATTTCGGGGCGCTTCGACCGGTCACGATCGCCACCGGCCCCGAAGACGGTGATGATGCGTCCCTGGGGTCGCAACGAACGCACGTCACCGAGCAGTCGCTGCAAACCCTCGGGCGTGTGCGCGTAGTCCACGATCACCGTCACGTCGCGGCCGTAGAGCACGTCGAAACGTCCCGGCACCGACGTGACATCGCCCATGGACGCCGCGACCTGCGCGTCGTCGGCACCGAGCGTGCTCATGATGGCCATCGCGAGAAGCGCATTATCCACGTTGTAGTCACCCACGAGCGGCGAGTTGACGAGATGACCTCGCCAGAAGAATGTCGATCCAAGCAGCGAGGTGTTGACGTCGACGGCGTCACCGCGCGACGCGCGCGTCACCGGGAGTTCGGTCATCGCGGCGAGACGTTCGCCGAACGGGTCGTCAGTCCAGATGACGGCGCGCTTGGCGTACTCACTCGTGAAGAGCGCGGCCTTCGTTTGGAAGTACTCCTCCATGGTGCCGTGGTAGTCCAGGTGGTCGTGACTGAGGTTGGTGAAGGCAGCTACGCAAAATCGAAGTCCGTCCACTCGATGTTGATCGAGGGCGTGACTCGACACCTCGAGGGCGATCAACGCGTCGTTGGTCGCGGGATCGAAGTTCGCCACGATCGCCGCGAGGGTGCGGAAGAGCTCGGGCGCCGCGGGCGTCGTCCGTTCGTTGGTCAACGTGCCGATGCTCGCGGTGTTCCACGACAGGGCGCGCCCGAGTGACGCCACGATGGACGTCACGCTCGTCTTGCCATTCGTTCCCGTCACGCCGACCAACTTCGCCTTCGTCTCGGGATGACCGGTGAGCGTGGCACTCGCGTGTGCCAACAGTGCGCGTAGCTGCGAGGTCGGGACTACCACCACGGGCACCTCGAGTTTGAGGTCGTCGTCGGCCACGACGCAACTCGCGCCGCGCGCCACCGCGTCGCGCGCGAAACGTGCACCGTGTTGGACGGTGCCAGGCATCGCAAAGAACAGCGTGCCCGGCGTGCAGTCTCGCGAGTCATTCTCGACGCGCGTGATCTCGAGGCTGCTCGTCGCGACGTCGATCGAGACATCGTCCAAGATGTCGCCGAGTTGCATCACGTCACGTCCGACGAGATGCTGGCCTTCGCGCCCTTGAGGGGCTTCTGGACAGTGCCGTTGGAGGGAATGCCGTAGTGGTGCAGGGCGTACGACATGACGGTTTGAAAGACGGGGGCGGCGACGGTACCACCGAAAATGTTGCTCAGCGGACGCTCAATGACGACGATCATGGACAGCACGGGGTCGTTCGCGGGCGCGAAGCCCACGAACGTGGCGTTGTAGTTACCCGTCAGCTTGGCTTTTCCGGGAAAGGGAATCGTCGCGGTACCCGTCTTGCCTGCAACGCTGTAACCCGGAATGATGGCGCTCGAGCCAGTACCACTGAGGACCACTTGTTGAAGCATCTTGACCATCGTGGCGTCCACGGTCGGCGAGAGTACGACGCGCTTGACACTTTTTGCGGTGGCCTTCATGGTGCCGTTCGCGTAGACGTAGCCGCGAACAAGTTTGGGCTGGACAAGGACGCCGCCGTTCGCGATGGCGTTGTAGGCATCCAACACTTGGATTGCGGGCACCGCGTCGACTTGGCCAATTGGCAGTGCCACCTGGTCACTCGCGTACCAGTTGGCGGCGTTCACCAGAAGGCCCTGCGTCTCGTCGGGAAAGTTGATCGCCGTGGTCTGGCCAAAACCCAAACGTTGCACCTGGGCCAAAATTCCTGACTCGCCGACGCGCGCGCCGATCTCGTAGGTGCCGATGTTCGACGACTGCGCCAATATCTGGGTCGCCGTCAAGTGTTCGATAGCGTGATTCTCCGCGTCGTGGAACAATCGTCCACCCACGACCACGGAGTTGGGAACCGGAAAGACGGTAGTCGGCGTGATGAGTCCGGCTTGGAGCGCAGCAGAGAAGGTGACGACCTTGAAGACCGAGCCCGGCTCGTAAGCCTGGGAAAAGGGCAGGTTGTTGATGGTCTGGTCGATTCCCGGGTACCCGACGTTCTGACCCCAGGTCGGAATGGGTCCGAGGGCGCCCGCGGTGGTCTTGGTGTTGACGAGGGACGCGTCCGCCAAGATCTCACCGGTCTTCACGTCCATGACGACCGCGAGACCCGTCAGAGCGTCGTAGGTCTTCAAATCGCGCGCCAGCGCACGTTCGGCCACGTACTGCAACGAGGAGTCGAGGGTCAGCTCGAGGCCGACACCGGGTTTGGCCTTTTTGATCACTGTGGAGTGCGACGCCGGAAGGTTGACGCCCGAGGCGGAGACGAACTCACGCGTGACCCCGGTCTGGCCGGCCAAGAGATTTTGGTACTGGTACTCGACACCCGTCGATCCCGCACCGGCCGCGTTCACGCCGCCGAGGAGCGACGTCGCGAGGGTCTCGTCGGGGTACGTCCGCACCGACGAGTCTTGCACGACGATGCCCGGGAACATCAATGACGACACCTTTCGACCGTCGACGAGATCGAGTGCGTTGTTCACGATGACGTAGCCACTGTTCTTCGACAAGAGCGCCGTGAGGGCCGCGACGGACACGTGCACCAACGGCGACATGGCCTTGGCCTCCGTGGCGGGGTTCTTGATTTGAAAGTCGTCCGCGATGACGAGCGAGGTCGGACGCGACACGGCAAGGGTTTGGCCGTGTCGATCGTAGACGCCGCCGCGAAGAGCTGTCGTGGTGAGATTCACCTTCACTTGCGCGACCGAGAGTGCGGTGTAGTGCGCGTGGTCGATCACCTGCAGGAACACGAGACGAACGCCCAGGGCGCAGAACGCTAGCGCCAGTGTCGCGCGCAATAACAAAAGACGGCGAGGACCTTGGGACTTGACGCGAGGGGCGTTCTGTTGGACTCTGGTACGACTATGCGTCGACGTGTTGTGCGCGGTCACCGAATCGTCCTTGATGTTGCCGGTGCGTAACCCAAGAACTTCGGTAGTGGCAGAGGAGCATCAAGAGACGTGGACGGAACTTGGGCGACCGAGGTGGGATCCACCAGGTGAAGAGCCCCGGCCTTTGTCGCGATCTGACTTGGCGCGGACAGGTTGGTCAGTGAACCTACTTGGACGGCGTACATCGACTGTTCTTGCAACAGTCGACTTTGGAGTGTGTGAATCTCAATCTGACGATTGGCTTCGAACATCGAACCCGCGAGCGACAACATGAGCGCGAGCACGACGATCGTGACGGACTTTCGAGACGACGACGTGGCACGCCAGCGTTTGGTGGCGACACTACGTCGCGGCGCCTCCGTGCGGTGCGAGGCGGGACGCGTCGAGGGGGCGCGGCGCGTCGGAGGTCGACGGGTGTCGACGCGACGAGGAAAACTGATGACGCTCACGGCGCCAGCTTTCGAGCGACGCGCAGACGAGCCGAACGAGCGCGAGGGTTGCGCGCTATCTCCAATGGACTAGCGAGCTGGGCGCTGGCCTTGGCGACCTTGACGCGCGCGATCGCGCCACAGACGCAACCCAGTTCCGGCGAGCAGCGACATCCCCCGCTCTGTTGCTCGGCGAAGAATGACTTCACCACGCGGTCCTCACCTGAGTGGTACGAGATGACCGCCATCAGACCACCGACGCTCAGGGCGTTGAGGGCCGCGTCGAGCCCTTCGCTGAGCTGTTCCTCTTCGTTGTTGATCGCGATACGAAGCGCCTGAAAGACGCGCGTCGCGACGTGGCCACGACGACGCGCGGCCATGGGTACCGCGCGCTCGACCGCCTCATTGAGTTCATAGGTCGTCTGAGGTTGGCGTTCGATCACCGACTTCGCGATGGAACCGGCGAAACGCGTTTCCCCGTTGTTCCTGAGCAGTCGCGCGAGTTCGTGCTGGTCGACCCGAGCGAGAAATGCTGACGCCGTCTCGCCGTGGGAGGGATCCATTCGCATGTCGAGGGGCGCATCAGCGCGAAAGGAGAAGCCGCGCGACCCTTCGTTGAGCTGATGTGACGAGACGCCAAGGTCCATCAAAATCGCCACGACGTCGTCACCTTGAACGAAGTCCTCGTTGTCATGAAGCACGTCGTTCAGCTCCGCGAACGTTGCACCGACGACGCGTACGCGAGAGTCGAACGAAACCAAACGCTTCGTCGCTTCCGCACGAGCATCGGGGTCGCGGTCAATACCTAAGAGACGAAGCTGCGGCGCCGCCGAAAGGAGAGCTCCCGCGTGACCACCGCCGCCCAACGTGGCGTCGACGACCACGCCAGCCGGCAAACTGGCCAACAACTCGACGATTTCGCTCGCGAGTACTGGTTCGTGGTAACTGTCCTGGGCCATCCGTAGCCTTTCAATCGCGACAACGAGCGAGAGGGCGGAGGAGGTATCCCGCTTCGCTGCCGCGATTGCCAGGCTGCGCGTGGTCCGCGGCCGGTACTGCAGTGGTGCTCCGTTCACTAGTCACTGCCCTGCTTAAACATCTCTTCGGCGGCGTTGACCTTCTCCGCGTAGGTGGCGGGGTTCCAAAGCTCAACGTGGTCGATGGCGCCAACGACTAAGACGTCCCCCGCCAGTTGTCCGTAGTCGCGGATCGCGGTCGGTAGCGCGAATCGACCCTGCTTGTCGAAGTCAACATCGGACGAGTTGGCGGACCAGTAACGAACCTGTTGGCGCTCGGACGATCCGCCAACGCGGCTCTGTTGGAGACGCTCCTCCATTTGACGCGAAAACTCCCCGGGTGTCCAGAGCGCTACGCAGCCTTCGGTGTTTGGACTGAGGTGGCCGCCACGTTCGAACTCGGCACGGAACTTTGAGGGAAGGATAAGTCGACCCTTGACGTCCAGGGAGTGCTGAAACTGACCGACAAACCCGAGCATTACTGTCCTCCCGCGGGTTCACCACTCTCCCCCACTTAGTGACATATTACACCACTCACCACCACATAGCGCCAAATCATCTCTCTTTTGATTCAATTTTGACTTTGTCGACGCACCCGGGACGCGTTCGTCCCACCCGGGGCGAGCACTTGTTCGTGGGGAGGAAACTTAGGTGTTTAGGTCAACGTGGCGAAGATCCCAAGGGCCACTGACGATGCGCAGGCGTTCAATGACAGCGCTGGCGCCCACGTGCTCGAGAGACGAGAGCGCCTCGTGATCGAGCGCGTCACGCAGTCCTTCTGGCACGACGGCGAGATAGTCGACCACGTCGCTCGTCGCCTCCGCGTGCAGAACCGTCGAGAGAAAGACACCTTCGCGGACCCTCCACTGGGTCAGACCCACCGTCTTTCGATCGTCGACGAAGACTTCGCCCGGTCCGCGACCGGCAAAACAGACGACCCGAAACGCTTCCTCGCCTTCCAAGCCTCGCTCGTGCACCGTCACGGTTCCACTGGTGACGCCGCGCAACACGCTGGCCCACCACGTCCCCGCCTGGATCGAACTGACGTGGACGTCTCTCGACCATCGGGCGTCATGCTGAGGGATCCACCAGTCGATCCAGAGATCGTCGGGCCGCAACAGCACGAGTCCTCCGCCGCCCCGGCGTCGACGAAGCGAGGTCGAGCCGAGCTTCGTGGCGTCAACGACGTCCGGCGACTGGCTACCGCCGAGGACCAAGGTCGCTCGCGACGCGCGCGCCACGAACATCGCGGCTTCTTCCAACCGACGAAGATCGCTGTAGTCGTAGAGGTCGTCTACTTCTCTCACGAGGCTCGGGGAAGATACGGTGCCCACAACGGATCGGGGTCGGGTACGTGACGCCAACGCCACCAGGGTCCGTCAGGGATCCTCGGCTCGAAGTGCATTCGCCAGCCGATCTCCTCGAGGAGTCGGTCGCCCTTTTGCATATTGTGTCGCCGACACGCCGCCACGACGTTCGTCCACTCGTGTCGGCCGCCGCGCGAGCGCGGCACCACGTGATCGATGGTGTCGGCGTGTTCGAGGCAGTACGCGCAGCGGTAGCTGTCGCGCAGTAGCAGCGATCGTCGGGTGAGTGGGGGTGTTCGAATCTTGGTCGGCAGTTTGACCATGTCGTGCAGGCGCACGATCGCAGGGATCTCCACCACGAGGCTCGCGGAGCGACACACCATCGGCTCCTCGGGCATGGCAATGGGCTCGGCCCTTCCGGCCAACATCAGCACGACCGCGCGGCGTTCCGAGACCAGTTGGAGGGGTTCAAAGGTGGCGTTAAGTAAAAGGACACGGCCCACCAGTCGCCCCTAACGTCCCACACGTTGGCGACTCGACCACACGGCGACGTCGACGATCTCTTTGGCACTCATCTGCCCCTCGACTGATCCCGTCGCGGTCATCATCCGAAAGTTCCAGTACCGCTGATCGGGCAAGGGCAGAAAGGGCGCATGGCGCCACCAGTTTCTGGCGCGCAGACGCCAACCAGCCAGGAGGACCGCCGGCACCCGCGCCGGGTTTCTTAGCAAGTGGCGCGCGAGGCCTTTCGCGTCGACGCCGTTCACGTCACACCTCGCCATCCCACGAGCGCCGCACCGAGGAGCGGTCCGTTCCCGCCGAGTTTCGACGGCAGTATCTCGACGTCGTGCGAGTAGGACAACTTTGCCGTGTCGCGCGCGGCCTTCGTTGCCGCGGCAAAGAAATCGTCACCGTAGCCGAGGGCACCGATCCGGCCACGTAACCGTGTCGAAAGTCCAACACCGAACTCAACATCCCCACGGCGCGACCGACGAGTTCGCCAGTTCGTAGTCGCGTCGCTTGATCCGCTTCTCTGGCTGGCCTTCCGGTACGCGCTTCGATCGCCCACCCCGATGCTTCGGCCTCGAGACACCCGTAGGCGCCACACGAACACAGTGCCCCATTCGCCACCACCGTGAGATGGCCAACGTGGCCGGCGTTACCCGACTCGCCGTCGAGCAGCTGACCGTTCAGAACGATGCCTCCGCCGACGCCCGTCGAAACCACCATTGACAGGTTCGACGTCACGTCACGCGCGGCGCCGTACTGCCCTTCGGCCAGAGCGAGGGCACGGGCGTCGCCGTCGACGAAGGCGTCGAGGCCGAGCGCGTCACGTAGCGATTGGCGAAGTGGGAACTCACGCCAAGAGGGAATGTTGAGAGGTGAGACCGTTCCTCCCCCTCGCGTCATGGGTCCCGCGCAACCGACGCCAACGACGTTTACTTCGTGATCGCCAAGGACGCGGCGCGCCAGCGTAACTATGGCGTCGAAGAGATCCGGGGTGTGTTCGGCGACGTTGACCCGTTTATGTCGTACGAGGGACCCGTCCGCCGAGACGATCGCGGCTTCGACTTTCGTCCCCCCACTGTCAAGAGCTAGGCACGGAGACGCGCTATCCGCGTCTCCGACGTCGGTCATTCGCTTTTATGGCGATGACGCGACAACCAGTCGCGGAGCGAACTGGTACGAGGACCGTAGTTCGCGTGGGCGTCGTCACCCTGGCCAGAACGAGTGATGTCCTGCCATGAGGCGCGTCCCAAAAGACGAGCGTTTCGCTCAACTACAACAGCGGAGATAAACATTAACGCGACACCTAGAAGTCCCAGAAGCACCGAGTGCGAGAAGCANNGCAAAGCGAGGGTCTTGCTTGGAGAGTGACTCTTCTAATTCGGCCAGGACTCGCTGTTCGTGCTCTGACAGCGGCATCGCGTCTCCTTCCGTTATCCCTAACGGTACTTTATCTTTCTTCCCATAACATTCGCACGTCGGCGTCACGATTTCGCCGACGAAATGTAAGAAAATCTAGGGAGGCTCGTGCCACTTCAATCGATCCATGTGGCCACAATCTGCACGGGCAATATCTGCCGCTCACCCATGGCCGAGGTCCTCCTCCGACACCTGGTCGCTGAGGACGCCCTTCTTAAAGATCACGTAAACGTCACGAGCGCGGGAACGGCCAACTGGCACGTGGGAAGCCCGATGGACCCTCGCGCGCGCGCCGCCCTGGACCGAGCGGGTTACCGCGCGGCGGGCTCGCTCGGGACCTTCGCCGACACCGCTTACCTCGATCGCCAGGACCTCGTCGTCGTCATGACCCGAGAGCACCGCGATGACGTACATTTCCGACTCACCAACGCCGCCACCGAAGTCGTGCTCTGGCGCAATCTCATCGAAGCGGAACGAGACCTCGACGTCGCCGATCCCTATTACGGCGACGACGCCGAGTTCGACGAATGTCTCGCGATCCTTAGCGCCGGGGGTGAACGCCTGACGTCGGTGCTTCGTTCACGAGTCGATCAGCACGCGCAGGACGTTTGAACGACTTCGATTACGTCGCTGTCGTCGAAGCAACGAGATCGAATATTGAGACGCGGTCACTCGAACGTACCTGACTAGCCTTTTCGTATGGCGGGACCCGTAACTTCGCGCGTCTCGTGGGCGCTCGATCACGAGTACAGTGCCGCGATCGGGCTCGCAGCCGGCGTCGCGGCAGCGTTGGTGTGGTCGGGCAATTTCCCTTCTTCGTACTTCACGCTCTTCACGTCGCCTTCGAGTTGGCACCTCCTACACCTGTTGGAAGTAAGCACTGTGCACGACGCCGTCGTAAACGGTCTCATGGCGGTGTTCTTCTTCGCCATGGGCCTCGAACTCTCGAGAGAACTTACGTCGGGGATGCTGACCCACCCGAAGCACGCCGTGCCGCCGATACTTGGCGCGGTCGGCGGGATGCTCGCTACTGCGCTCGGATCAATTCTTCTCGGCCACCTGTTGAATTCCGCAGCGTTACGACGAGGGTGGGGCGTCCCAATGGCAACGGACGTGGCCTTCACGCTGGGTGTGCTCGCCGTCGCGGGTCGACGTCTGCCGCCCCTGCTACGAGTCTTTCTCCTCACGCTCGCCATCACCGACGACGTTTTGAGTGTCGTCGTCCTCAGCGTGAGCGGCACGACGCACGTTCGACTCGACGGCCTCGTCGCCTTGATAGTGATCACTGTTGTGGGTTTCTTCGTTTCTCGTCGTGTGACAAGCAACGTCGCCAGTGTGATGCTGCTCGTCGTGCTGTGGATCTGTTTCGCCTGGGCTAACGTCGAGCCCGCATTGGCCGGCGTCCTCGCGGGTGTCCTGGTCTCGACGCGCGCCTCCGCGCGGTCACGTCTCGAACGCAACGTCACGCGCGTGTCCGTGGGCGTCGTGTTGCCACTCTTCGCGCTGGCCGCGTGCGGGCTGCACTGGGGCAACGTGCGACTTAGCGGTGCCGTGGGTACGGTCGTGATTGCGACGGTTGTCGTACGGCTGGTCGGAAAGCCTCTCGGGATCACGGCCGGCGTGGCGTTTGCTCGACTCCTGCGCTTTCGACTCGACCCGTCGTTGACCTGGCCCCTGGTTATCACGACGGCCCTGCTGTGTGCGATCGGTTTCACGGTTCCACTGCTCTTCGCGACGAAGCTCTTCGGCGCGCAGAGTGCCCTCTACGCGGGCTACGCCCTCGGTCTCTTGATCAGTTCGGCGATCGCTGCGCTCGTCGGTGGCGCAGTTCTTCGCGTGCGCCACCGTCCTGAGTAGTTTGAAGTTACCTCTATGAAGACGCGCCTGACCGAACTGCTCAACATCGAACACCCGGTGATGTTGGCCGGCATGGGCGGGGTGTCCTACAGCGCCCTCGTCGCCGCCGTCTCGAACGCCGGGGGCTACGGTTGTCTCGGCGCGTCGACCATGACGAGTCAGCAGCTCACCCACGAGATCGCCGCGACCAGGGCCATCACGGCCAAGCCCTTCGGCGTCGACCTCTTGACAGCCTTTCCCGACACGCTCGTCGCCAACGTCGAGCTCCTCATCGAAGGGGGCGCGAGCACGTTCGTCGCGGGTCTGGGCGTCCCGCGTCACGTCATCGACCTCTGCCACGATCACCACGTGCTCGTCATTTCAATGTGTGGCAAGGTCGATCACGCCAAGCGTGCACTCGACGCGGGCTGTGACGTCGTCGTCGCGCAGGGCACCGAAGCGGGTGGTCACACTGGCACCGTTGCGACGCTGCCCCTGGTTCCCCTCATCGTCGACGCGATGAACGGAGCGATTCCCGTCGTCGCGGCCGGCGGCGTCTTCGACGGTCGCGGGCTCGCGGCCGCGCTCGCCCTCGGCGCTGACGGCGTGTGGATCGGCACGCGATTTATCGCCACGCCTGAGGCGCGAGCGATTCCCGGCTTTCGAGAGAGCATCATCGCCGCGCGCGAGGACGGCACGGTCATCTCGCGAGCATTCAGCGGCAAAACCATGCGCGTCATTAAGAACGACACGACCGAGCGCTACGAAGCAGACCCATCGTTGTTGAAGAAGTTCCCCGACCAACTCTTTGTGTCGCACGAGGAGGGAACGTTCCACCTCGGTGGTGACGAGACGACCACGGGCGTCGATCCTCGACGAGAGGGCTACCCGGCCGGCCAGGCGGTCGGCGCCATCAATGAACTCGTACCCGCGGGTGTACTCGTCCACCAGATTGTTCGCGACGCTGACGCGATTCTTCAACGACTCTCGAAGCTGTAGTTCGTCGCCAGTCCCGCCGGTATCGCTCACTCAGGCGGCAAGATTCCGCTGAAGCCTCCCCCGTAAGGCAACTAAGGAGCTGATTTCTTCGCGATTCTCGTCGCGGACCTAGTGTTGGACCATGGCCAGCGCCAGTGCCGACGAGGACGCCATCGCCTCAGTTATTCGAGGCGCCGCCAAGCGAGTAACCGTGGCCAAACGGACGGTCGCCGCGGTGCTGGTCGGCGCATCGGGACACCTGACCGCTGACGAAATCACCCTCGCCGTCCAACGACGTCAGCCTGACGTCAGCCCGTCGACGGTGTATCGAATCCTCGAAGAGTTTGAAGAACTCAACATCGTCGTGCACGCCCACCTCGGCCAGCACGCCGCGGTGTACCACCTCGCCGGTGCGGTCCACGGCCACCTCACGTGCGACGTCTGTCACGCTACCTTTGAGATTCCGGCCGCCCACTTCGACGCACTCAGTAAAAACCTGCTCACCAAGTTTGGCTTCCGACTCGATCGTCACCACGTCGCACTCTCGGGTACGTGTGAGTACTGCAGGGAGAACGCTCGCGTCACGTAGGTGTCACTCGGGCGAGTTTCGCGCTGAAACGACCGCGCGTGGCCTATTCGATGACAACACGTCGCGACCGCGCGCGCCCACTCACTAGATTCTTCACTAGGACCTCAATGATCAAGATCGAACATCTCACTAAGCGCTACGGGAACACGCTCGCGGTCAATGACCTCGACTTCGAAGTCCGTCCCGGCGTCATCACCGGATTCCTCGGCCCGAATGGCTCGGGAAAGTCCACGACCATGCGTATCATCCTGGGACTCGACCACCCCACGAAGGGTCGCGCGACTGTTAAAGGTCAGGACTACGCCAGTCTGCGCGCCCCGCTACACGAAGTCGGCGCTCTGCTCGACGCAAAGGCAGTACATCCCGGTCGCAGCGCGCGAAACCACCTGCGCGCACTGGCGGCGTCGAACCGAATTCCGTTCGCTCGCGTTGACCAAGTACTCGAATTCACCGGTATCGACTCGGTCGCTAACAAGAAAGTCGGGAACTTCTCGCTCGGAATGAGCCAGCGTCTTGGCATCGCGGGAGCGCTCCTCGGTGACCCTGAGGTCCTACTCTTCGACGAACCGGTCAATGGACTCGACCCCGAGGGCATCCGTTGGATCCGAGATTTCTTCCGTTCGCTCGCGAACGAGGGTCGAACCGTCTTCGTCTCTTCACACCTCATGAGCGAGATGGCCGTGACGGCTGATCAGATTATCGTCATCGGACGGGGCACGCTCATCACTCAAGGTTCGATTGATTCGCTAACCGCGACGGCGAAGGGAAGCGTTCTCGTAAGAGCTTCGAATCACCAGAAACTCATGACCGAACTCAAGGCACATGGTGGGGACGTGAGTGAGGCCAACGACGAAGCGCTGAGCGTGAGCGAACTCACATCAGATCAGATCGGCCAGATCGCCTTCGACGCCGACGTGGTGCTCTTCGAGTTGACGCCTCAGCGCGCGTCTCTTGAGGACGTCTTCATGGAGTTGACCGCTGACTCGGTCGAGTATGGATCATCTGGTGTGCGCAATGAGCAGTGACCTGTCGCTGGGCTCGATCGCCCGCTCGGAGTGGATCAAGTTCCGCACGGTGCGGTCCACGCTGACGGGCGTGTTCGTGATGTTCGCCCTAACCATCGGCTTGGGAGCACTCATCGCTTGGGCAACGCGAAGCCACTGGAACACCTTGTCATCGACAGAGCAAGTTACCTTTGATCCCGTCTCGACGAGTTTGATCGGGATCGTCTTTTCTCAGTTCGCTGTTGGCGTGATTGGCACACTACTCATCACGAGCGAGTACGCCTCGGGACTGATTCGAACGACGTTATGGGCGGTGCCGAAACGATTCATCCTGGTGTCGGGAAAACTTGTCGTATTAATCTCGTCCATGTTCGTGGTGACCGAGGTCGCTTGCTTCGCGGCCTTCTTCGTCGGTCAAAGTATCTTTTCGGGCGTCGTGCCGACGGCCTCACTCAGCAGCACGACGGTGGTCCGCGCGGTGGTATTCGCCGGCGTCTATCTCACGCTTCTCTGCGTCGTTAGTTTCTCGATCGGGCTCATCGTTCGCCACAGTGCCGCGACTATCGGCATCTTCGTCACCATCGTCTTGATACTTCCCCTGCTCTCACTCGCGTTACCTCAGAGCTGGCGAGACCACATCGTCAAGTTCGAGCCGTCCGAGTTGGGCAACGCCATGACCTCGGTTGTTACGCCGTCCGGTGACATGAGTGCGTGGAGCTCTCTCCTGATGCTCGTGATCTACGCCGTCGTCGTACTGGGTGTCGGAACGTTGTTGTTCCAACGCCGCGACGCGTAACGATCCTTCAATCCATCGAGGCTGACCCGAGTGATGGTTCATCAACGTCTCTTCGACCAACCTGATCTCCATCGGTCGAGAAAACGCCAGCCCACCATAAGGGATGGTCGACCGGGCCGAAAGACTCAGCCCCGTTTCGAAAGTGGCCGCATGCGGTGGTGACGACTCTAGAGAACCTTGGAAAGAAAATTCCGTAGACGTTCTGATTTGGGCGCCGTCAATACCTCGCGGGGGTTGCCCGACTCTTCAATGACTCCCCCGTCGAGGAAGTACACGGTGTTGGCGACTTCCTTCGCGAAGTTCATCTCGTGAGTCACCACGATCATCGTCATGCCACTTCGGGCCAAATCCTTCATCACGTCGAGCACTTCGCCGACGAGCTCGGGGTCGAGAGCCGACGTGGGTTCATCGAAGAGCATCAACTTTGGCTCCATCGCGAGCGCCCTTGCAATGGCCACGCGCTGTTGTTGGCCCCCGGAGATCTGACTCGGGTACTGCGATTCCTTGTTGTCCAATCCGACCCGAGCGAGCAACTCACGGGCTTTACTCTTTGCCGCTTCGGGCGACACCCCCTTTACCTTTATTTGACCGATCGTGATGTTCTCCAAGACGGTGAGGTGCTGAAAGAGGTTGAAGCGCTGAAAGACCATGCCAATACGAGCGCGCTCTCCGCAGATCTGCTTGTCGTTTCGTTCGTGGAGCTTCCCCCCGCGCATCTCGTAACCAACGAGTTCGCCGTCGACGCGAAGTTCGCCCGCATCGTGCTTCTCGAGGTGGTTGATACAGCGAAGCAGCGTGCTCTTGCCAGAACCCGAGGGACCAATGAGGCACGTGACCTCGCCGCGCGCGACGGTGAGATCCACGCCCCTAAGGACCTCGATGCCGTTGTAGGACTTGTGCACACTACGTGCCTCGACCATGGCTTCGCTCATCGAACTGCCTCCAACGGGCCTCGCTGGGTTCGAAACTTGCGCAGTATCCCTCGGACGTCATCACGAATCCGCTGCACGGGAGTGGGGGGCGGCGAACGCAACGCTCCCTTGGCGAAATGACGCTCCAGATAGAACTGACCAATGGAGAGAATGGTCGTCACGATCAAGTACCAGAGCGAAGCGACAATCAACAAGGGCATGATCTCGTAGTTCCCTCCATAAATGTTCGACGCCGCACCAAGGAGTTCAACGACGCCCACGAAGCCCGCGAGGGAGGTCGTTTTCAACATGGAGATCACCTCGTTGCCCGTCGGCGGGACGATGACCCTCATGGCCTGGGGCAAGACGACGTAGCGCAGGGATTGGCGCCGCATCATGCCGAGCGAAATAGCCGCTTCGACCTGACCCTCGTCGACCGCGATCAACCCGGCGCGCGCGATTTCCGACATGTAGGCCGCCTCGTTGAGACCAAAGGCGATCACCGCAGCCGCGAACGCACTGAAGAGGGTCCTAGTGGTGATGTGAACGAGCGCCCACGAAGACGGTGTGAAAGGGATGCCAATACTTAGAACTGGGTAGAGGATCGCGATGTTGTACCAAACCAAGAGCTGGACCAACACGGGCGTCCCACGAAAGAACCACGTGTAGGTCCAGGCCGCCGTGGATAGCACGCGGTTGGGTGAGAGTCGCATGATGGCGAGCGTCATGCCCAGGACGATGCCCACCACCATCGCGAGGACGGTGAGCTCGAGTGTCGTCACGAGACCGTGCAGGATCTCCGAGGTTGTGAAGTACTGTCCGACGATTGTCCAACTGAATCGCCAGGTCAAGTCAGGATGGCACTTGCGGACTCCGTTCACGACCTGACAAGCGAAGTGGCCCGTCGGCAACTTCGACAAAAGTGTGTGGATCAACATCGCCACGATAAGTAGGGCGAACCCGGCGGCGGCCCACCGCCCATAGTGACGAACGGGGACGACCTTGACGGCGTCCCCGTTCGTTGTCATTTCTGTTCTCGGACGACGGAGCGCTTAGGAGATGGCTCCGTTGAGGACGATCTTGCTCGACGGCAACGCCCCGCTCGTGACGCCCCACTTCGCCAAAATGGCGTTGTACGTCCCGTTCGCGATAAGTGTCTTGATGGCTGCCTGGATCGCCATAGCGAGTCCGTCACCGGCCGTCGTCTTCGCGGTGGCGATGCCGTATGGCGCCACGTTGACCGCGCTGCCCAGAAGCTTGAACTTTCCCTTCGACGTTGACGCGATGTAGCCGGCGACCTGGCTGTCCACGAAGCCGACGTCGGCCTGGCCGGACAAAACTGCCAAGTTGGCCTCGGTCTGATTCGGGAACGTGATGATCGTCAACTTCTTCGACTTCGAGCACGCCTTCGCGGCGGCCTGCGCGTCCGTTTGTTCAACGGTGCTCTTCTCCACCGCGACCTTCCAGCCACAGAAGCTCTTGAAGCCCTTAAACTTAAGTGTGGAACTCGCCTTGGCGTACACGCCCTCGCCGGCTGTGAAGTAGTCAACGAAGTTGACCGACTTTTCGCGAGCCTTGTTGTCGGTGAACGACGAGTTGCCCACCTGGAACCGACCGGACGTGACACCGGCAATGATGCTGTCAAAAGTTACGTTGTTCTCGTTGACCTTGAGCTTGAGCGTCGTAGCGACGGCCTTCATTAGGTCGACGTCGAAGCCGATCATCGTCGTGCCACTCATCGATTCGTCGGGCGCGTAGGTGGCGTCAGTGGCGACCTGAAGCGTGACGTTCTTGTAGGACGCTGGCACGAGTTTGGCGTCGGCCGCGTTGTAGGTCCCGGTCGTCGACGCCGCGCCAGCGACGACGCTTGAGGCCAACAGCAGCGAGCCAATACCCACCGCAACGAGCGCTTGATGAACTCGTGGAATCCGATGCATGAAATCTCCCCAATTTTTCTGTCCCGCCGCGGACGGCGTCAGGCCTCCATTGCTATCAGAAATCACCTTCTAGCGAGATTCACCCTTTGGAGAAATCTCTAGACCCACGCCGCCTCGCTCGTCGATACGGCGTCAAACGCCTTTGGCAGTCTCGCCAGAACGTAGATCGCGGCCACCATCGCCGCGCCGGCGGCGACCAAACATCCCCGGTGCAGTCCAACCATGAAGGCGTTGGTGATCTGCGTGTCGAGGGCCGGACGGAGCGAGGCGGGAAAGTGCGACACCGTCGCCTGGGCCGCCTGCGTTGAACTGACGGCGATGTGCAGTTGGGCCTTCGTGAGGCCGTGCGAGAGATAGGGCGTCAGCGCCGCGAGGACACCCGGACCAAAGAGCGACGAGAAGACCGATCCCACCACCGCGACACCCATGGTGCCGGCCAATTCTCGGGTCGTCTCGTTCACCGCTGATCCCGCGCCAACCTGTTCGGGGCGAAGTGTGGCCATCAGTGACGCGGTCGCCGGCGAGCTCACGAGTGAGAAACCGAGCGCGAGCACCACCATTATGGCGATGACCGGCCCGAAATAGGCCGCGTGCGCCGCGACGACGCTCCCCCAGGCCAGCGCCAGGGCCTCGAGGAACAGCCCCGTGGCAACCACCACCCGCTCACCAAATTTCAATGCGGCCGCGGCACTAAGGGGCGTCGTGACCATGACGACGACGGCGAAGGGCAATGCGTGCACACCCGCCGACAGGGCCGAGTAACCCCGGATGAGTTGGAAGTACTGGGTGATGAGAAAGATGAAACCGAAGAGGCAGAAGTAGTTCACGGCGATGGCACCGGCGCTGATGGAGAAGGCGCGATTGGTGAAAATCCGTACGTCCAGCANNGTAGAGCACGAACGAGACGAGCGAGAGCGCCGCCACGACGAAGAGCATCGTTGTTGCGATGCTGCGCCATCCCCACGACGGACCTTCGATGATGGCCAGCGTCAGAACCGTCACGCCCACGGTCCCGAGCGCGAGACCCGCGAAGTCCACGCGGCGGCAAGTGGACTCCGCGATTCGGGGACCACGTAGGCCGACGCCACGATCGCGATGAGGACGAGCGGCGCGTTGATGATGAAGATCGATCCGTACCAAAAGTGCACCAGCAGCGCCCCGCCCGCCACGGGGCCAATGGCGATCGCCACGCCACTCGCGGCGCCCCAGAAACCGAACGCCTTCGCCCGCTCGGAAAGATCGTCGAAGGCAACGGTCAACGTCGACAGCGTCGCGGGAAAGATGAACGCGGCCGACGCGCCCATCAACGCGCGCGCGACGAGCAATGTCGGCACACTGGTCAAAAAGGCCGCCAGGAGGGAGAACGCGCCGAAGGACCCGAGCGCGTACTGCATGACGCGCTTTCTCCCGAAGCGGTCCGAGAGGCCTCCCCCGGCTAAGAGCAGGCCGGCGAAGGGTAGTGAGTACCCGTCGACGATCCACTGCAAGGATGAGTTCGACGCGTGCAGATCACGCGACATCACGGGTAGCGCGACGTTGACGATGGTGTTGTCAATGACGACGATGACGACAGTCAGACACAACACAGCAAGAATCCACCAGCGTCGATCGTGAACGGACCGGGGCATAAAGTCTCCAATAGAACAACGTGCTATTACAATAGAACAATGTTCTATAGTGGTCAAGTGACCAATCCCGCAATCCGTACGCCCTCATCCAAGATCCGACCCGAGGTCCTCCTCGGCGCCCTCGCCATCCTCAACGATGAGGGCCCCGACGGCTTCACCGTTCGTGCTATCGCGCAGCGGGCCCGCGTCGCCCCGATGGCCATCTACAACCACTTCGACGGCGTGAACGGTGTCCTCGAAGCGTTGTGGATGGAGGGCTTCGCGACACTGCGCGACGCGCTCAGCGTCTACGACCACGCCCCTGAGGACGATCTCTTCAACGCGGGACTCGCCTATCGGAACTTCGCCCTCGAAAACCGCGGCCTCTACACGGTGATGTTCATGCACCGCTTTCGCAACTTCGAACCCTCGATCGCGGCCGTGCATCTCGCCACGCAGGCGTACCAGACGCTGGTCACCCACGTCGAGCGCTGCCAAGAGGTCGGACGCTTCACAAACGAGCGCGCGAGTGACGCCGCACAAATCGTCTGGTCTGCGTGCCACGGGTACGTCGCACTCGAACTCCTTGACATCAACATGGCCACGGACCGCGACGAAACGTTCCGTCGTCTATTAACGACCCTACAAAACGGCTTCAGCTACGGGATCGAGTCGTAGATCGCTCGGCCAGTGGCCAAGTCGCTCGGGCGTGAGCAGCATGTCGGTGAGATCGTGGCGAAGGTGTTCTTGTCGCCATACCAACTGTCGTTGCGCCGCGTGCAACACTCGCTCCACGTCCTGGCACTCCGTGCGCCACGTGGGATCCTCGACGAGGTCGAAGCACCTATACGACCCGTCACCGAACTGAACGTAGGCGAGGTCGTCACTAACCGACACCGCGAGATTGCGCCGAGCGAGTGTTCGAGTCGAGGATTGCGGCGTCGTTGGTCCGAGCAACATGAAGCGGCTGTCCCACTCGTAGTGTGCCGCGTCACGCCAGGGCGTATCGCGATCACGAAAGAGTGGCGCGAGCGACTCACCGTCACACTGGACGGGCGCCTCGACGCCCAAGGCCTCGGCCAACGTCGGCAGCAGGTCCACGTTCTCAGTGAACTGACGAAGTGACGAGCTGCCACTCTCTCGCGGATCACGCCACAATCCAATGATGTGATAACTCTGGGGGAAGAAGCCCAGTTTCTCGAGCAGCCCGTGATCACCGAGTTGATCACCGTGGTCCGAGGTCACGACGACGAGCGTGTCCTGCCATTCGCCGCGCTCTTCGAGCGCCGCGACGAGCCGACCCAATTGGGCGTCGACCTCAGAGATCATGCCGTAGTACTGCGCCTTAAGGAACCTCATGGCGTCGAGGTCTGTCGGCGCGGCCGATTGCTTCCACGAGAGTGCCGCTTCGTGCAGGGGATGCCGTTGATCCTTTGGCACGGGTGTCAGGGGCACCTCGACGTCAGCGGGGTCGTAGAGACGAGCAAACTCACCGGCCGCCGCGTAGGGCGGATGCGGCCGCAAGTAACTGAGGTGCGCGAACCAGCCACTTTCTTGGTGATCAAGCCACTCGAGAAAACGGGTGGTGAGAAATCCACTGAGCGAGTCCTCGGCGGGACGATCGGGCTCGCCGCGCAACAGGTCGGCCCAACCACTTTTCACGTCGTAGCCCTTGGCGCGAAGGTACTGCAACCATCCCGCCTGACTTTCCGGGAGGTAGAGGCCGACCGAGAAGCCCGGCAACACACCGTCGTAGAAATCGAGGCGTGTGTCGTCGGGCCCGTTGGCGCTGGCGGGATCGAGACCCTGATCGGTGTAGCCAAAGAGCGTCGGGTCGTAGCCGGCTCGTCGGCCCACGTAGGCCAGATTGTCCAAGCCGCTCGCCAACGGCGTGCCGTTCGCGACCACCCGATTGTTCATCTGATACATCCCGGTGAAGATCGCCGCGCGACCCGGCGCGCAGGGTGCCGCTTGGGAGTAGTGACGCTCGAGGCGAACACCCTCCGCGGCGACACGGTCGAGCGTGGGGGTCTTCACGAGAGGATGTCCCGCGGCGCCATATGAGTCGCCACGAAACTGGTCGAGCGTGACGAAGAGGACGTTCACGACAGGTCCACCCCAACAAGGCGATGAAGATGTTCCGCGAAGTCGTCGACGATGGCTAACGCTTCGGGTATGACACCCCCCATCTCTAAGAATCCGTGCACCATACCCTTCGCCTCGAGCAGTTCTACGGGCACGCCAAAGTGTCCGAGTAGTCCCGCGTACGCGACGCCCTCATCGCGCAGCGGATCACATTCAGCGACGACGACGAGCGCCGGTGCCACGCGAGAGAGATCGGCACAGAGCAGTGGCGTCACCCGGGGATCGGTGTGATCACCGAACTCACCAAGATACTGCCCGTAGTCGTAGCGCAGGTCGTCCAAGTCGAGCAGGTAGCCCGCACCGTAGCGATGGGCGGAGTCGGTAAGGAGCTCGGGACCCAAGGTCGGGTAGATGAGAACTTGCGCCGCGATGCCTAAGTTCTCATCTCTCAGTTCCGTCGCGGCCACCGTGGCCAGATTGGCGCCGGCGGAGTCGCCCATGACGATGAGTCGCGCACGCTCGTCAGCGAACTCGCTTCGATGCGCGGCCACGTATCGAATCGACTCCAGCGTGTCATTCAGGCCCGCGGGAAACGGGTGCTCGGGGGCCAAACGATAGTCGATGGCCAAAAGGCGCATCCGGGTGTCAAGAGCAAGTCGACGACAAAGCCATTCGTGCGTCGTCAAGTCCCCAATGACGAAGCTGCCACCGTGAAAATAGATGACGAGCGCCTGCTTCTCTTCATCGGCGGGAACGTAGAGGCGAGCCTGGAGCGTTCGACCTTCGAGGACAATTTCGCGATCTTCCACCGACGCCATGGGAGCCAACTCACCTTGCATCGCGAGCGCCTCGTCACGAAAGGCTTGACGACGTTCGTCGACCGTAACGCTCGACGGAGGCGCGTCGGGGTTCTCACGCGCCTGGCGAAGAATTGATTCGAATGCTGGATGAACCACGGTCACCTCCTAACGTCAACACTAGGCATCACCGTGTTCCCCGCGCCTATCTCGGCTGCCCGCGAAGTGTGAGAAGTGACGGGATCCGCGTAACGGATCTCTGAAAATCCAGGGGAGACGCCGCACTCAATCCACGCACGCGTCGAGAGTGACGGTTATTAGAGAGGACAAGCAATCGGCGCGAAGGTGACGACCACGTGACTTCTTGACTTGACGTTCACCCAGCGAATGCGGGTGAAGTAGGTCTACAGCACCTCATAGTGAGCGGCCGGAACGTTGAAGGAAAACGATCCGGACCACGGCAACGACTTGGGAAACGTAATGGCTTCACGCGCGTACGTGTGGCTGCCGTGCATCAAGATGACGGACGCGGGCTTGGGCAACGGTTGCGGCGCCGGTGGCGCGAGGACGATGGGGCCCGGTCCGCACTCCACGACCGTTCCGGTGATGATGGCTGCCTTCGAAGCGGCCGCGCCGGCACTCGAGCTCGCACCGAAGACGAGACTGCCCGCGACGCTAAGACAACAAGCGAGTACGGCGAATGATTTACCCAAAACTCTCCACCTTTTCGACGCTACGCACTCCTTACTTCCTTTATGTCGCGCGGCTGCCACTTCTTACTGGACCTACGTCAAATCAAGCCCCGAACTCGAAGTAAAGGTCATCGGTTCTATCGAGGTTTCCACGACGCGGTGGCTGGATCGAGTAACGCGTCGCGCGCGAGACCTTCGGCGTCGTGAAAATCCACGTCGTCGTCGACGCCGGAGTTCTCATCGAAGCTTGGCTGGGCGCAGAACAAGATGAGACGACTCGAGTCGAAGACGGCGGCCTGGCCGACGTTGTCGTTCGCCGCACCAGCTAGTGCCTCCGCGTCAGAATCATCGAGCAGTTCGGCGACGAAGACGCTAAAGGATCCCTCTCGTTCCTCGCCGTCGGCGATGAAACCTAAGCAACCCGCGGTGGGCAGATATGAACCGGGCACGATGAGCGAAAACGACGTCGCCGCTAACTGGTCTTGACCAATGGGTCCCGTGACCACCGAGTGCGTTTCGTCCAGCGCGTCGGCCAGGCTGGCCGCGAGTTGGGCCAGATTGGTCGTCGGGTGATACTCCACCTGATTGACGCCTAAACTCGTCGGAGCTCCGAAGAGGCCGCTCGTTGGCGTGTTTCGAAAGACCAGAATCTCCACGAAGCCCGTGCCATAGTTCGTCATGACTTCAACGAGTTGACACTGCGAAAGTTCCTCGACGCGGTCCATCGACTCCACGGCGACGTCCCCGCGACGCGCTGCCGCAGGATCGGCAACGTCGGCGAAGCGTTGGCTCATCGTGACGAGGTCGCCACCAAGGTACCGGACGAGGAAGAGCGCCCCCTTGAACCATGATTCCCACGGCACCTCATTCAGCCCGGGAAGAAGGGCGAAGCTGTTAATTGCTTCGCTGAGCAGACCGAGTGACGCCTGCCGTCGTCCCTGGAGCGTGCGACGCATCGAGAAAAGGCGAAGCGTCTCTGCCTCGGTTGCCCCTAGACCATGACGAAACTCGGCGCAAAGTTCTGCTCCTGCAGCGGTGATCGCACGCACCAAACCGGCCACGAGGTCATCATTGGCATCAACCCGAAACCGAACGAACTCCGCGGCGTTGATCTCGTACGGGTGAGCCGCGAGTTGGCTACGCCACTCCCCCACACGAGCGTCGACACTCACGTCGGCCGGTTCACTCTCTCATCGTCGTGCGCGAAGGGCGGCTGCGCGGCAGTCACGGGAGACGGTCATTCGTCGGACGCTGCTCCCGGGGGAATGGCGATGGTACGACGCCGAATCGAACAGGGAGAAAAATCTGGTTGACCGGCACACTCCGTACTGTACGACGTCGCCAACGCTCCAGACGCGGGCGAACGTTCGAGCCGCTGATTTCACCGATCACACGTGGAAGAATCCTTTCGTCACGCTACGCACCTACATCTCGTGATGATTGGACGGAGAAGCACATACCAATATCGAGAGGGTGTGATATGAGGGAGATACAAAACACAATTCAACAACAACTTCTCGATCGAGGTTGGTGTGCCTACTCTCGCGCGAGCGATGAGTCCCTGCGCTGGAAAGTGGTGCTGTTAGTGTCGATGGGTGCATAAGAGACGCCTCTGGGGGCGAGGCGTCATTCTTCTTGTGGCCGTGTTGAGTGTTTTCGCCCTCCCGAGAATCGCCCAAGCAACGACGCTCACGCTTTACGACAACTCGGCTTTGGATGGCTCGTGGGCAAGCGCCAGCAGCGTGGAGTTGGCGCAGTCATTTTCTACCGGTGCCGCTCCGATGAGCCTCGCCTCCATCAGTTTTCGCTGGCGAAATGCTTCGGTCAACGACGTTACCTCGCTGTCAAGCAGCTACACACTGGAGTTGTTCGCGGGCAGTGGCGGCGTGCCGACGTACCAGATGGCGACACTCGCGACCAACGTCGCTGTTGGCATTTGGGCCCAGGGCACCGACTCCTATTCGCCCGGTTCACCGGTATCGCTCGCCCCGAACTCACAGTTCTTCGTCGTGGTCAGTGGCGACACTGGCGGAACATTCGGTTGGAAGTACAACGCGGCAGCACCGAGCACTGTTCTAAGTCCCCCACCGAATTTCCTGTCATTGGTCTCCTCTGACGGAGGATCTACCTGGTCAACACTGCCTGGCAACTTCATCATGTCGGTCAGTGGAACGGCACTCACCATCCCCGCGTTGAGTGGTTTTCCTGACATCAACGCCACGCCGGGCGAGGCTCCTCTGATACTCGGCGCACCTACGACCTCGGTCCCCGGAACATTTTCGTACTCATCGACGAATCCTTCCGTCGCTGCGATGGCTGAAAACCAAGTCACCTTCGGATCGGTCGGCACGGCCACGATTACGGCGTCCTTCTTTCCCGCCGATCAGACGACCTACTATCCGACCAGCATTTCGGCAACCGTCACCGTGGCCAATCCTCCGCCGCCACCACCGCCCGTTCCAACGACGACGACGACGACGACGACGACGACCACCACGACGACGATTCTGTCGCCAATCACGAAGCCACCGACCACCACGACGACGCATCCAAAGACCGGTTCTTCCACGACAACGACAACGACCACGACAGTTCCGAAGAGCGGGACGTCAACGACAACGACCACCACGACGACGTTGCCCACTCCGACGACACCCACCACCTCGGCGTCGACCACGACGACCACAACGCCGGGAACGACTCCTCCGGCATCCACGACATTCCCCTCTCCGCTTCCACCAAACGCGAGCACGTTCAGCTCGACCGATGGCTCACAGTTCGTCGCCCAGATCGACGCGATGGCGAATGCTCCCGTCGCTGGAACCAACGTCACGGTGAGCGCCGTCGCCGGTGACCCGGGCACGGCCGTCACGGTCGAAGTCCATTCGGCACCACAGATCATCATGAACGGCCTTTTCAGTGTTCAGGGGACCTACTCAGGCGCGGCGACGTTGCCCGACTCGCTCCAGCCCGGAACGCACGTATTAATAGTCCGCGCCATTTACCAAGGTCAGCCCGTCACACTCGTGGGCGCCTTCGTCAAGACCACCGCGGGAACGTTTGGCACGATCGTGCAACCCGCGCCATTGAGCAATTTCTCGGGTATCAATGATCCCCGACTTCAGCGAGCTTTGCGATTCGGACTTCCCGTCTACGACGTCGCCAGCCATTCGCGAACGACGATCGGGCTCATCGTCGGGGGCGGATCACTACTGGCCCTAGCGGGCGCTGGCGGGGCCGCGAATCAAACGCTCGGCGCCCTTGGACGTCGCAAATCGCATCACCAGAGCAAAGTGGCGAGCGCCGTCACCAAGAAGCTAAAGGCGGTGGGCACGATCCACGAGGCGTGGGGCGACCGATCCGCGACGTGGCGAAGTCCACATACCGAACGACTCGACCGCCTCTCGCGCGAACTTCCCGTGACGGTGGGACCCTTCTCGGCTCTCCTGCCACGCGTGATCGTTGACGGTTCCTGGCTTCGAGCGGCCTTCGGTGGCTGGTCGATGCTGTTGTGGATCGTGGGCCTCGCGCTGGGCGTCCTGAGCGTGTTCTTTCACTCGACGGCACCCTTCGTGCCTGCCGTTCCCCTGATCTTCTTGCTCATTGGTCTCGGTATCCTCGACGCGGTCGCGTGCATGATTGCGTGGCTCGTGATCGCCGTCGCCTCGCTCGTCGGCGGTTCCCTCCAGGGTTGGTCCGACATTCGAACGCTGCTCGGGCTCGGCGTCTTGTTCATCACCGTGCCACTGCTGGCGCACGCCATTCGGCCGCTACGGCGATACGTGCTGAGCGACGTGAGTGAGCGCTGGGAGCGACTGTTCGACTACGTGATGATGCCGATATTCGTCGCCTTCGCCGCCGCGTCGATGGCCAAAGCTCTCGACGGTCTCTCCGGGCTCAGTATTCTCAGCGTCGCCAATCTCAGTGCCATTCGATGGTTCGTCGGCATCATGATCGTGGTTCGACTCTTGGGAGAGGACGCCGCGCTCCATTACTACCCCGAGCGTTCAAAGGCCGTACAGCCCGCAAAGTTGGTCTCAGCGCGTCCCCGCTTCGTCGTGGCATCACTGGTCTTTAAGTTCCTGCTCTTCTTGGTGGTGATGGATCCCTACTTCGGTTTGACGCTACGCACGCTGGTCGCCGCGGCACTCCTCGCAGTTCCCGGTGTCTTGAAACTGCGTGAGGACAAACTTCCCAACGTGAAGATTCTCCACCGATGGCTACCGCGCGGGCTGACGAGCTTTCTCTTCATGATGGTCCTGGGCTCCTTCTTGTCCTTTCACCTCCTTGGCCTGCACCCGTCGCCAAGCACCGTCGACACAATGTTCCTCGTGCTGCTCGTCCCGGGTGTCGTCATTGGCGTCCTCGAACTCTTTGGTCGCGAAGGGGTGAACTGGACCAACGTTTGGATGAAGCGGGGGTTGGGTGTGGTGGTCTGGCTCGCCGCCGTCGGTCTCGTCACGGGCCAACTCATCCTCTTCAAGTAACTCTCGAGGGAGTGACGTCGCGACGTCGGCAAATTCGTGGAGGGTGTAAAGCACGAATCCCGGCCCTCGCGAGAGAAACCGGGATTCTGGTGCACACTTCTTGGAGCGGACGACCGGGCTCGA